>JBDNIB010001015.1:0-5081 GCA_041688535.1 Prosthecobacter sp. | reverse complement strand
ACTTTACTACTGGCCCGAATTTCGGGGTCCACCTCAGTCTTCCACTTCTCATGAAATCCCTCATCACCGTCAGCTTTTTCATTGTTGCCATCGCTCACGCCACCACCTGGCATGTGGACCCGCTGAAGGGCGATGATGCAGCCGCAGGCGATGCAGCCTCTCCTTTTCGCACGCTCACGCATGTGGTGAAGCTGGTGAATCCGGGTGACACGGTGCTGGCTCACCCCGGCGTGTACTTTGAGCATGTGAAGCTGGAGCGCGGCGGCACGGCAGAGGCTCCGATAAACTTTAAATCCACCGATGGACGCGCGGCAACCATCATCACCGGTGCCAATCGTGAACTGCGGGAGCAACGCCTCGTGTGGGAGCCGGTGGTGTACACACCAGGGCTGTATCGAGTGCCCATGAAGGAGGAACCGGCGACGCTGCTGTGTGATGAGCTGAACCTGTATCGCTATCCATCGCTCGATGAGCTGCGCAGCTTTACGGTGCAGAACATGCCTGCGCCGGGTCCGAAGCATGGTTTTGCGTGGGCGAATGGCTTTCTGCATGTGCGCCTGCATCCGGCGGGCAAGGATGGTGATGCGAACCCGAACGCGCATGTGATGAAGGCATCGCCAGCGCGCGGTCAGGGCTTCCGGGGTGATGAGATCGACACGCGGCAGCGTGCCAACTTCGCCACCGTCACGCCCGGCCCCGCGCATGTAGTGATCGAGGGTTTCACGTTTGAATCACCCGGCTTCTGCGGCGTGTGGGTGCGGCATGGCCATGTCACGGTGCGTGACTGCCGCTTCCTCGGCTGCCGCACCGGCGTGCGCGGCTGGGACCGGCCCGAGAAGAAGCCCCGCAACTTGTCAGAGGATGTGATCGTCGAGAAATGCGAGTACACCGAGCACCCGATGTATGCAGATGTGGCGGAGATTATTGAGGAAGTCACCGCGCTGGCGGAGGCGGAGCGTGCTGAACTCGCCCGTTTCTTCTGGTGGCATCGCAAAGGCGGTGCGTATTCATCCGAAATCGGCCTCATCGCGGCGGCGGGCCGACGGTGGCAGATCCGCGACAACTTCATCCACGATACCCTGGACGGCCTCTCCTTCATGTCCCTGAGCTGGAGCGAGGACGCGGTGGTAAGCGGCAACCGCTTCGAGCGCATCGTGGACAATGCCATCGATGCGGAAAATCATGCGCAACGGCTACGCGTGCATGACAATGTGGTCGTGGACTGCTTCGAACCGTTCTCCTACCAGCCGCTCGACAAGGAGCCATGGCCGGCGGACATCGTGTTCGAGCACAACACCGTCTCATTCACCCGGGCAGGGGCGGCGTTGTGGGGACGCGAGAACCTCGGCTGGCATCCGGGCTGCGTGAAGATTTATGTGCTGCCGGAACAGGCCGAGGCACCCGGCGGCCTAGTCTTTCGTGAGAACCTGATCTGGTTCCCGACCGGCAGTGTGCTCTCGATCAATCAGACGGCCACCGCGCTTCGCGGCGTGAGCTTTGCCAGTAACGTGGTGGCTGCCTGGGCGCTCGGCGGCACGGAGAAGGGACTGGCAGCGCAACACTTCGAGTTCAGCGCGAACCACGCGGCAGCGCTGTCCGCGCAGGGCACTGAATCGCTGAGCGCCTTCGCGGGCGCGGGCGGCGTGTTGCATCCAGACCAAGCTGCGCCTGGCATCGTCAAAGTAGATGCTGACACAGGAAAAATCGAAACCCGCGCGGACAGTCCCGCCGCCATGGTTGGCAGTCATTCCGTCAAATAAACCCAATTCATCACCACCGTTGCTGGTGCCACTTTGATTCCAGCCGGTCACGCTGCGGATGACACCACAGCAGCAGAACAAGCCCACGGCGAAATCTGCCGGCGCTTCATCGACCGGCATGGCATCATGCTGGATTTCACCGCGCTCGATGGCTCGGCACCCTGGCCCACGCCGGAGGAATGCCGCGAGCGAAAACCGAACGCGCTGGGTTGGTGGTCGCCCATCGAGAATGGCCCGATGTTCAACGGCCTCTACATGGACGCCGCCGTGAACCGCTGGAAGCGCACACAGTCGGCGGACGATGCCGCCATTTTGAAATCACGCGTCGTGATGTGGAGCGCGTTTTCGCCCACTACGATTACACGAAGCTCTACTACTCGCAGTTCATCTGGGTGGACTCGTCCTGGCAGCGCCTGCTGGATATGCACCCATCATCGACACCACACCGATCCCTGCACGGGCCGAATCGGCGAAGAAGTAAAACTTACTTCGCGTCACGCTTGGCCTGACGGCGACGACCACGCCCGGCAGCATGTGCCTGCGTGCGGATGTCCTGCGCCTGCACCGCCTGATTCAGCGACTTTTTGCGGACGACTTTCGGTTTCGCCAGCGGGGCGGCGACCAGATTCACGGTGGCCTTACCGCCTTGCTTCGGGCGTGCGCGAGTCGCGTGGATGGGCTGGGCTTTTGCTACTGGTTTTGTCGCTGGTGTTTCTAATGTCCGTGTCATTTTTCCCAGCGACTTGGACAAATTTTCCTCCAGCTTAGTCAGCGCCTTGGTGAAGCCATCCGCTTTACGGCGCACCTGCTTCAGCGCGGCGGCGCTCTTCTTGCGCATCTGTGCCTCGCCGCTGTGTATCCACTTGTTCAGCACCTCGCGGGCCGTGGAGGTGTGCGTGGAGGTGGCGTGCAGCTTTTCCTCCAGTTGGGTGATCAAATCGCGGGCTTTGTCGAAGTTTGTTTTCATGGTGGCAGTTGATTTAGTAACCTAAAAGATGGAACTCCCCGGAGGCAGCACAAATGGAATTAATGCGCAGATGCTAGCGTATGTCTCGCGCATGAAACTCGCCAGCCTCATCCTTCTCGCCGCGCCAGCCGCTTTCGCCGCCGACACGCCCAAGCCCAAGCCTGCGTTTCAATACGAGTCTGGCGACATCCGCGTGAGCCTGCCGAGCGCGAACGAGCCACGCGTGGCGGAGTTTGGCCAGGCATCCATCAAGGCCGCCGCCAAATACCTGGAAGACGGGGCGATCTGCTGGGTGCGTGAGAAAACCTGCGTGAACTGCCACACCACCGGCCCCTACCTGAGCGAGCGCACCGCCTGGATCACGCAATTCGGCCCACCGAGTGAGGAAGTGCGTGATCAGTTCATCGAGGCGGTGCCAAAAGAGATCAAACTGATGAAGGAGACCGCCACCAAAAGCGGACATAAACATTACCCCAGCACCTTCACCAGCGTGTGGCGCAGCCTGGGCCTCGCGGAGTGGGACAAGCACGTCACCGGCAAACTCTCCGAGCACACCGACCGCTCGCTGCGGGACATGTTTGAGCGCCAGTCAGCCAATGGTGCCTTCGTGTCGCATGGCGAGGTGGAAGTCCCGCACATCACCACCGACTTCGAACTTTCGCTCCAGGCCGCCCGCGCCATCACAGCGGCTCCAGGTTGGCTCACCGGTCTGCAGGATGAGATTTTGCTCGGCAAGGTGGAAAAATTCAAAACTTGGCTCAAACAGCCGGAGCTCAAAAACGACTTCGACCGCGTCCTGCGCCTGCAACTCGCGCACTACCTGCCCGAACTCGTCCCGCAGGCCGAACGCGATGCCGCACTGACTCTGCTTTCCTCCAAGCAGCACGCTGATGGTGGCTGGAGCACGCGTGACATGTCCACGCTGAACGACTGGCACTTTGAGATGAGCGACTTCGTCACGAATCTCATCACCAACCTCCCCGACGCCGCGAAACCGGAGAGCGACGCCTACATGACCGCCCTCGCCATTGTGCTCATGCGTCAAAACAACGTCCCAGCAACCGATGAACGCATCCAGCGCGGCCTCGCCTGGCTCAAACGCGAACAGCGCGTCTCCGGCCGCTGGTGGATGGAGTCGCTCTATCGCGGTAACTATTATTACATCACCTACATCGCCACGACAGAGGCCATGAAGGCACTGGCGCTTTGCGGTGAACTGAAATAGCCAAATGCAGTGGTCCGCACATTCCATGTGCGGTTTGGATGCCTGGCATGCTCGTTCGCATTCCAACGGAGCGCGGGAACGGGTGCAAACTCACCTGAGAGTGCGGCTGTTTCCATTGAGGCCACCCATATCGCATTTCTCATCATCTTTGTCGTGACGCCAGTGCGTGGATTAGCGTTACTCTGCCATCAGCATGAAACCCATCGTCCAAATCTCTCTCGACCTCACCAACATCGACGAAGCGCTCGAAACCGCCGCGCTGGCGATGCGTGCCGGGGTGGACTGGCTGGAGGCCGGCACGCCGCTCATTCTCGCGGAAGGCCTGCATGGCGTCCGCGCTTTGCGCAAAGCCTTCCCAAACACGCCAATCGTTGCCGATTTGAAAACCATGGATGGCGGCTATCTCGAAGCCGAGATGATGGCGAAGGCCGGCGCGACGCACGTCGTCGTCATGGCCCGTGCGCATGCGGAGACGATCAAATGCGTCGTCAAAGCCGGCGCTGACTTTGGCTGCAAGGTCATGGGAGACAATATGGTCTGTGACAGCATGATCGAAGGCGCGAAGTTCCTCGAAGACCTCGGCTGCGACTACGTCATTCATCACATCGGCTACGATGAGCGCCGTGGTATCGCCGCCGCTGGCAAGCGCATGCCCAGTCCGCTCGATCAGCTCCGCGAAGTCGTCAATGCGGTGAAAATTCCCGTGCAGGCCGTCGGTGGTCTCAGCCTCGAACAAGCGATCCAGTGCCCAAAATACGGTGCCCCGCTCGTCGTTCTCGGCGCACCGCTCACCATCGACGCCGACGCCTTCAAAACGGCCGATGGCAACCTCGAAGCCTCATTGCGCATGATTTGCGAGGCGATTCATGCGCAGGCTGTGCCTGCGTTTTGATCAGGCAACGGTGATCTGTCCTTCATGCACTCCGGCGGTGAGCTTCATCGGTTCTGGGCTGTGATTGTGAATCACCGCGTCGCCTTGGAAGATCACGCCTTCTCCGCATTCGATCGGACCATGAACGGTTAGGCTGCGGCAGTGCAGCAGGCTGGGCGTGTGTGGAAAGTTCTGCTCCAGCCCGTCCACGAGTTTGCAGAGTTTTTGATCGAGATCCAGGTGCGGTGGTTGGCCGTT
>JBDNIB010001014.1:0-4827 GCA_041688535.1 Prosthecobacter sp. | reverse complement strand
TGCGCACGCCTTGCAGTAGGGTGGTGACGGCGTTGTGAATGCGCGTGTCGCGGCCATCCGCACGCAGCGTGTTCAGTTGCTCCAGCGTGATGCCCCGCGCCTCGTCGTCAAAGGCGGAGAGTCGCAGGCGCAGGCGTGGATCATCCAGGCCCGACTCGCTGATCAACCGCGTGGCCGCATCGAGGCGCTTGGCGTTGTTCGCGTCCGTCTGCTGCATGCTGGCGGAGGTGTCGATGCCCGCGATGACGACGAGGTCTTTCTTTTCCTCCGGTAGCTCCTCACGCCAGGCCGGACGCAGTAAAATGAACAGCAGCAGCGCGATGCCGAACGTGCGCAGGCCGGTGAGCACGAGCGCTTTGCCAAGTCCGAGCCGCAACGCGTTGCGCAGGCCGAGCATGATGAAAAACAGCAGGCACAGCACGGTGAGAATCCACCACTGCGGCCAGCCGGGTACGGGAGCGAACTGCACGCCGCCGTTCATGCCACGGTCCTCCTGATTTTGGTTTGCAGTAGGGTTTCCAGCGCGAGCAGCAGCAGCGCGGCCCACACAAACCAGTGAAACACGGAGGCACCGCGCACCAGCTCCTGGTAATCGGTCCCAGCGGCGATTTGGCTTGCGCTGATCGCGTCCTGCTGGGCCTGCTGCGGAGCGATGCCTCCCTCCAAGACGCGCAGGTCGCTTTCCGCCGGAGCAATGTTCGCGGCGAGCAACGCAGCGGTGCGCTGCTTGCCATCCAGCAGCGTGTAAAAGCCCGGTTCATGCGCGGAAAACGTGAGCTGCACACGTTCACCGCTCACCGCCCGCGTGGCGACGGTGGGTGCGCCGCTGGGACTCATGAATTCGTTGCTCTGCACCTCGCGCAGCCAGGCTTCGGCGTCCATCATGTCTCCCGGCTCGAAGCGTGCCGTAGCGGCTCGCTCACCGGAAAGCTGCGATGTCATTTCTTGAATCCAGGCCGGAAACACACGCTGCCGTGCCAGATTGCTGGCGATTTCGGCCACAGAAAAATTACACATGATAAGCGTGCCGAGTCCGGGGCTGCCATGCGCGAGCGCGGGGGTGCCGTCGGCATAAGTGAGCAACACATCCGCACGCTCGACCGGCGCAGCCTGCCACAATTCATAAAACGACAACTGCGCCAGTGACTCCCGCGCACTGCCGCGAAACAGCCGCAGAAAGCGCGAATCAAACATGCCGCGCGCGATCTGCGCCCCTTCCGCGCCGAGCGCGGTGGCGTCACGCCGCAAGGTGAGCCGCAGCGGCACCGCCTCGGGCTGCGTGAACCATTCCGCCAGCGCGAGCGCGTTTTCCGCATCATGCGAACCGTCGAGAAACCACAGCGCACCACCGCCAGACTTCAAATAATCCGACAAGGCGCGAATCTGCGGCTGCGGTAGTTGCTGCACACTCGTGAGCACCAGTTTCGTGGTGGTGGCGAGATCGGCAGGCGTGAGCTTGGACGCCGCGATGCGCCGGGGCAGCAGCGAGCCGGCATTGCCCGCGTAAGGATTGATCGCGGCCTCCAAAAAGCGCGTGGTGAGACCGCTGGCGGGTTCATCCGTGGCGATGAGCACCTCCTCTTTTTCCGTGACATGCAGCGGCAGATGAAAGGTGTCGTCCAGCGGCAGTGCGTCGCCGTTTTTTAAACGCACCATCAAGGTGTGCCAGCCGGGACCGGGCGCACGAAGCTGCAACGGCACGCGCTGCACGGACCACGGCGCGGCCTTGACCTGCGCCTCGAACGTCATGCGGCTGTCAATCACGGCTTCGAGCGGTTCATCGAGCGCGGTGTCGCTGTAATTCGCGATTTGCGCCATGACCGTGATCGCGCCGCCGGCCAGCACGGTGCCGGAGCTGATTTCTGCATGCGTGACGGCATGATTGCCGCGTGTTTTGGCCGCGTCACCAACGGCGACGAAGAACACGCGGCTGGTTTTCGGCAGCGTAGCGAAACTGACGTCCGACCAGTTCGTGCGCTGAAAATCGGAGATGAAATAGACCTCCGCCGCACCAGCGACATCGCGCAGCAGCGTGGCGGCGGCATCCATCGCCTTCGCCAAATCCGCGCGCTGATACCCCGGCCCGAGCGCGGTGATAAACGAGCGTGCAGCCGCGTGATGATGCGACCAACCGGTGAAACAGGCCGTGCTACCGCGGGCGGCGGCGATGACCTGCATCTCATCCTCAGGACCGAGCGCATCCAGAATGCGCAGCGCCTCCGCCCCAGCGCGTGAACGCAACGACATGAGGCCGTCCGGCTGCTCCATGCTGAAGGAGTGGTCCAGAATGATGACCACATGCCGCCGGGCCTGCGGCGCAGGTGGCGGCTGGCCCACATGCGCGATGAACGGCTGCAAAAACGCTAACAGCGCCGGCAGCGCGACGAGCGTGCGCACCAGCGTGAGCAGCCAGTGCCGCCAGCGCATCAGTTTGCTGCGTTGTGCCATGCTGCGCCGGATCAGCTCCACCGAGGAGAACAGCACGAGCTGCGGGAATTTTTTGTTCAGCAGATGAATGAACAACGGCACCACGAGCAGCGGGAGCAGGAACGGTAGCAGCGGGATGTTTTGGAAAATCATCGGGCGGCAGAGGGGATGGAATGATGAATGACGAATGCGGAATGACGAATGGCCCGAGCACATTCGTCATTCGTCATTCTGCATTCGTCATTCAGCTTCATTTTTTCCGAAATCCCAGGTACGCCTCGATCGCTTCCAGATACGGCGCGGCGGTGGAAACCATCTCGTAGGTGATGCGGCGGCGCAGGGCGTGGGAGCGGATGGCGGCGGTGAAGGCGCTCAGCTCGCGGTGATAGGCGGCGCGGATTTCCTCCGGCTCCACCTGCACCTCCTGCTGCGTCTCCATGTCACGAAAGCGGGCCACGCTCACCGCTGGCAGGTTCATCTCATCAGGATCGAGCACCTGGAGGAGCATGATCTCAAAGCCGCGATGCAGGAAGGAGCCGAGCGCGTCGAACATCGCGTCCACATCGGTGCCGAGGAAGTCGGAGAGGATGACGATCCGCGCCCGCTTGCGCATCTGCGCGGCGGCCTGCTGCAAGGCATGCGGGAGGTCCGTGCGGCGGCCCTGCATAGGTGGCCGTTCGAGCTGCTGCAGCAGGCGGTGAATGTGCCGCCGCGTGCCGCCCGGCGGCACTTAGGCGATCATGCCATCGGCAAACAGGCCGACTGATGCCTTATCGCCCTGCCGGATCATCAAATAGGCCAATGCGGCAGCGATGCGGGCGACGCGTGAGTATTTGCGCTCGCGGTGCGGTCCGGTGAAATCCATCGAGGGACTCGCGTCCACCAGCAAATGCACGGTCATGTCGGTTTCTTCGAGGTACTTGCGCGTGTAGAGCTTCTTCGTCCGCGCATACACCCGCCAGTCGATGTGCGCGATCTCGTCGCCGGGCGTGTAAGGCTTGTGCTCGACGAACTCGGCGCTGAAGCCGAAGTGCGGCGACTTGTGACGACCCGCGAACCAGCCTTCGACAACAGTGCGGGCAAACACCATGAGATTGTCAAAGCGGGCCAGCTCACCGGGATTGAGATACTTGCTGGTGAAAAGGTTTTGCTGCGGCAAGGGCGGTGGCTGGCCGGTTTTCAGCGCCGTGGGCAGCGGCGGCGGGCGATTCCATGCCACCGGCGACTGCTTCGCGACGCGCAGCATTTCGGCAAAGGTAGCGTCCTGTTTCATGTGCTCAATAAGCGGGTTCGCGCACGTCTTTGAGCACCATCTCCACCAGCGCATGCGCGTCGTGACCCACGCCAGTGGCACGGTAGTTCGGCACGATGCGGTGCGGCAGCACCACCGGGCAGGCGGCCCGCACGTCGTTCGTTTCCGGCGTCGCCTTGCCCTGGAGCAGCGCCAGTGCCTTCGCCCCGAGCACGAGATATTGTGAGGCACGCGGCCCGGCACCCCACTCAATGTACGTTTTTGCTGCCTGGGCCGCTCCCGCGACGCCCGGCCGGGTGGCGGTGGCTAAAGCGACGGCGTATTGCATGACATGATCACTCACCGGCATGGCCCGCACGAGACGTTGTAGCGCGAGCAGTGTCGTGGCATCCGCGACGGGCCGCAGCTCGGCCAGTTCACCCATCGTGGTGCGGCGCACGATCTCGACCTCCTCGGTGCTGGAGGGATAATCGAGCTTCAGCGAGAACATGAAGCGGTCGAGCTGCGCCTCTGGCAGTGGGTAAGTACCCTCGTGCTCGATCGGATTCTGCGTGGCGACGACGAGGAACGGTGCGGGCAGCTCCCGCGTGCGGCGGGCCACGGTGACGCGGCGCTCCTGCATCGCCTCCAGCAGCGCGGACTGCGTCTTCGGCGGTGTGCGGTTGATTTCATCCGCCAGCAGCAGGTTTGTGAATACGGGTCCTTCTTGAAACTCAAACTCCAGCCTGCCCGCGTCATCCCGCAGCAGCTCGCTGCCGAGGATGTCGCCCGGCATTAGATCGGGCGTGAACTGAATACGCTTGAAATCCATACCCAGCGTGGCCGCGAGGGAGCGCACCAGCAGCGTCTTCGCCAGCCCCGGCACGCCGATGAGCAGGCAGTGGCCGTTGGCAAACAAAGCCGCGAGGAGCTGCCGCACGATCTCGTCCTGGCCGACGATAGCCTTTGAAATTTCTCCCGTCAGCCGGGTGAAGACCGCCTGCGCATCCGCAGGCGTGAGATCGGGCAGGACAGTAGCATTCGAGGGGGCTTCGATGGGATTCACGCAGGAGGTTATTTGAAGTTTCCTGAGCCAATTGCAAAACCTCACACCTTCGATGTTACAAATGCTGTGTGTTGCGATCAGTTATGGCAGATAACACATTTAG
>JBDNIB010001013.1:0-6773 GCA_041688535.1 Prosthecobacter sp. | reverse complement strand
GCGTTCGGTGCCGTCGGGGAAAACTTTGGTTTCGAAGATGTTGCTCGGCTGCTGAATCAGCTCGTCGTAGAGGCCGTGTAGGAAGAAGGTGCGGGCGTCCGCGCCATCCGGCCAGGGGCTGGGCTGGCCTTCCGCCTCGCGGATGGCGGCTGCGATGGCGGAGAGGATCTCGATGGGGTTGAGCTTGATTTGCAGGCTCGTGCCGGACTGGAGGTAGTCGGCGATCACGACCTGTAGCCGGGTGATGACGGCGGCGATCTGCCGCAGGTCAGCGGGGGACTCGCCAGTGATCTGTCGTTTCAGCTCAATCTCGCTGCACACGGCTTTTGGGGGACGTTTCGAGGGCATTCGACGGCAGTTTGCACGGGAACTCTGCGCGGCCAAGGAGCAGGTGAGTTTTCATGCGCCGTGGTGGCTGAGGTGGCCTATACTGCACGCCCTCCATCGCCATTTCATGCCTGACTCTGCCAATACCCCATCTTCTCCCGCCGGTTGGCGCTTCGATCATTCGTATGCGCGGCTGCCGCAGTCGTTTTACACGCGCATTGATCCGACACCGGTGAAGGAGCCGAAGCTGGTGGTGTTGAATCGTTCGCTGGCGGAATCGCTGGGACTGAATGCGGATGCTTTGGATCACGCGGCATGGTTTGCAGGCAATAAATTGCCACCGGGTGCGGAACCTCTGGCGCAGGCCTATGCGGGGCATCAATACGGGCATTTCACGATGCTGGGGGATGGCCGGGCGATCTTGCTGGGCGAGCATTTGACGCCAGATGGCGGGCGTTTTGACATCCAGCTCAAAGGACCGGGTCCGACGCCGTTTTCGCGGCGTGGGGATGGTCGTGCCGCGCTGGGGCCGATGCTGCGGGAATACCTCATCAGCGAGGCGATGCACGCGCTGGGCATCCCGACGACACGCAGCCTGGCGGTGGTGACGACGGGGGAGCGCATTTTCCGGCAGGAGATGCTACCGGGTGCTGTGTTGACCCGTGTGGCGGCCAGTCACATCCGCGTGGGCACGTTTGAGTATGCGGCAGCTCGTGGAGATAAAGCGGAACTGCGGGAGCTGGCGGATCACACGATGCAGCGTCATTACCCGGAGGTTGAAGGTGATTATGCCGCGTTTTTTGAAGCGGTGATGGAGCGGCAGGCGGCGCTGATCGCGAAGTGGCTGCACGTCGGCTTCATTCATGGCGTGATGAACACGGACAACATGGCGCTCTCCGGCGAGACGATTGATTATGGGCCATGCGCGTTCATGGACGCGTATGATCCGGCCACGGTGTTTAGTTCCATCGACCGCAACGGTCGCTACGCCTACGGCAATCAGCCTAACATCGCGCAATGGAATCTGGCACGGCTGGCGGAGGCGCTGCTGCCGCTGTTGCATGAGGATGAGAAACAGGCCGTGGAGATCGCGAACGCGGCGGTTGGCGGGTTTGAGGCGCGGTTCAAACGCCACTGGCTTAAAGGCATGCGGGCCAAGCTGGGATTGTTCACCGAGGAAGCGGAGGATGAGGCTTTGATCCAATCCCTGCTCATGTGGATGCGAGACACGCAGGTGGATTTCACCAACACATTTCGTGATCTCACGCAGCAGACCTTGCCGCTCGTCGATTGGCATCAGTCATGGTCTGCGCGGCGCGCACGACAGCCGCAAACAGCCCGCGAGGTGACTGAGCTGATGCAGCAGCACAATCCGGCGTTCATTCCGCGCAATCACAAGGTCGAGGAGGCGCTGAGCGCCGCCTCCGAGCACGGCGATTTGAATCCGCTGAATCGCCTGCTGACGGTGCTGGCCATGCCGTTTGACCACAGACAGGATTTCCCAGAGTTCAGCGAGCCTGCGGACGATTTGACCGGTTATCAGACGTTCTGCGGCACCTAGGCCGCAATTAATACAAAATGGTTGCAACAGCAAATAAATTGCAATAGATGGCGTGCATGCCTCCGCATCCATTCCTGAAGACTGCCACCCTGCTGCGCCCGCTTGCTGCGTTTTTGTCCTGCCTCGCCCTAGACAGCGCCATTGGCCAAACCGTGTCTCTGCGCGAAAAACCCACCCAGAAGACAACGTCAAAATTGCCGGAAATTGCGCTGGATGAAGTCGTCATTTCGGCACCGCTGGATCGTTCGCTGCACCAGCAGGCACAGGCAGCTTCCATTCTAAGCGGACAAAATCTGACGCTCGCCATAGAGCCGACTCTGGGCCAGACGCTGTCACGTTTGCCTGGGGTGAGCAGTTCGTATTTCGGCCCGGCGGCGAGTCGGCCAATCATTCGCGGTCTGGAAGGGGACCGGGTGCGCATTTTACAAAACGGGCTGAACACGATCGATGCCTCTGCGGCGAGTCCTGATCATGCGCTGAGTTTTGAGCCGGCGAATTTGAAGTCGGTGGAAGTGGTGCGTGGCCCAGCGACGCTACTCTATGGTTCCAACGCCATTGGTGGCGTGGTGAATGCCATCGACGGCCGCATTGTGGACGAAAAGATCGATGGCACGATTCGTGGTTCGATGGGCGGACGGTTTTCTTCGGTCGATCAAGGCTATCAATCCAATATGATGCTGGAAGGCGGATGGAAGGGCTTGGCGTTTCATGTGGAGGCCTTCACGCGTGCGGCGGAAGATTTCCGCATTCCTGGCAATGCACGCACGGTGGGTGAGCAGGAACGCAATCCGTTGCCGCCAGGCGATCCAGAAGCCAACAAGATCGTGCCGAATAGCAATTCACGTGCTGAGGGCGTTTCTGCGGGAATGAGCTATATCTGGGACAAGGGATTCATCGGCTTTTCATTCACCGAGTTTCACACGAATTATGGCTCACCAGCAGATCCAGCCGTTTTCATTGACATGAATCAGACGCGTCTGGACGTGCGCGGGGCTTTCTACCAGCCACTGCCACGCATTAAAGAGATCAGCTACCGCTTTGCCTGGTCGGATTATGAACATGTGGAGTTCGAGGACGGCATGGATAACACGGTGTTTAAAAATGACGGCTATGATGCTCGTATCGAGGTGAAGCATGAAAAAATCGCGGGAATGGAAGGCGTGGTAGGTTTTCAATCGGATCGCAGCGACTTCCTCATCGCCGGGGCCGAGGCGTTCATGCCGCCGAACAACACGCAGTCGAATTCGCTGTTCTTTTTTGAGGACATCACGCGGGGGCCTCTCAGCTTCCAGTTCGGTGGACGCTATGACCACATCTCAGTGGAAGCTTTGAATAATGATGTCTTTGGTCCTGCGCGGATGCGCTCGTTCGACAACCTCAGCGGCTCTACGGGCGTCGTTTATACATTGAACGAAGAGTATTCGGCAGCCTTCACCATCACCTACGCAGAGCGTGCGCCCACGGCCCAGGAAATGTTTGCCAACGGCTCCCATGCCGCGACCAACACATTTTTGGTCGGCGATCCCACTCTGGGCGTGGAAAGCTCTCTGGGGTTTGATTTGAACCTGCGCAAACGCACTGGCTGGGTGACGGGCAGTGTGGCGGGCTACTACAACCGGTATAACAACTTCATCGGCCAATTCCCCAGCGGCGTGCTAATTGATACAGACGCCGACTTGATCGGTGACACGCCAGAATTCAATTATCGAGCAGTGGATGCTGAGTTCCTCGGGGCTGAACTGGAAACGACCTTCCATTTACTCCATCCGATCATGACGGAGCCTAAAGAAGTCTCCAACAACCTCCATCTTCAGTTCAAGGCAGATGCGGTGCGCGCCAGAGATGCCAGCACCGGCCTGTCTCTACCACGCATTCCGCCATTTCACCTGACGACAGCTTTGATGTATGAGCGGGGTGCGTTTGGGGCAAAACTGGAGGGCATTTATGCCGCCCCGCAGCAACGCGTGGCAGCTCAGGAGTTCGGCACGCCAAGCTACTTCATGGTGAACCTGTCTTTGACTTATCGGGTCATTCAAGGACCCACGACCATGGATTTCTACGTCAAAGGCACGAATCTGACCAATGCAGAGGCGCGAGAACACACCTCGTTCCTGAAGGATCGCCTGCCACTGCCAGGGCGGGGTTTGGTGGCAGGCGTGAAGGTGACGTTCTGATGCCCATCCAGTGGCCGGGGCGTGATATTGGCCTCATCGACACATGCCTAGTGCTGAATTTCGTTATCTTATCAAATTTGAGACGCCATTCCGAATGGATTAACCAATTATAAGATAATTGTCATAGTTTTGCCTTGCTGGTTGGTTTTGATTTGCTATAATTTCAATCACTAAATTGATTTTAAGTTATGGAAGCCACAAATACCACTGCCAGCATCCTGAATACAGGTTCAGCGCTGCATGTCTTGGAGGCACGACGTGCGTGGCGCGAAAACGAGCAACTGTCTCCGCATTTCTGGGTGCTGCTCAGTGTCCTGGGGGATCTGGTGCTGGCCGTGCTGGCCGCGTATGCGGCTTACTGGCTGCGCTTTCACTCGATCCTCCGGGAACTCGGCAATTTCGACGCCTTCACCTTCCGCCAGTATGGCGGCCACATGGCGCTCGGCAGCCTCTCGCTCGTACTCGTGCTCGGCTGGCAGGGCATTTACCATCAAAACGTCCTGCTGCACAGCCGCTGGGTGGCCTCGAAGATCGCGAAAGGCATCCTCGTCTGGACGTCGGGCTTCCTGGCGATCACCCTGGCGTTGAAGCTACAGCCCAACATTTCCCGTATTTATGTGGGGCTCAATGGTGCCACCGCCGTGCTGCTGGTCCTGGGCTGGCGCACGGTTTTCATGCACCTCCTGCGTGCGCCGGGTCGCATTGAGGCGTTGCAGCAGCGCGCGCTGTTTGTGGGGTGGAACGCCGAGGCGCTGGGCCTGTGGAAGACCCTGAAACGTGATCAGGCCTGCGCCTATGAGATTCTGGGCTGGGTGAGCACCAGCAGCAGTGAAGACGGCACACCGGAGGAGCCAAGATTCCCCTGCCTCGGCGATTTGGCTGAGGTCGAGCGACCTCGTCGCCTCGCATGCCGTGGATATGGTGATCGTGGCGGATCTGCATGCACCGAACGAGCAGATGGTCTCCCTCGCCAATCTTTGCGAGCGTGAAATGATTCAGTTCAAGGTCATTCCCTCCTGCTTCCGTGTTTTCGTCTCCGGCCTCACGCTCGAAACCATCGCCGGCACGCCCGTGCTCGGCGTAACGCGGTTGCCGCTTGATGACACCCTCAATGTGCTGATCAAGCGTGCCGTGGATGTGGTTGGGGCCACCGTTGGTCTGCTTTTGAGCGCTCCCATCATCGCCATTTTTAGCGCCATCTTCTGGCTGGAGTCACCGGGCGGCATCTTCTACTGTCAGCGTCGCTGGGGCTGCAACGGCGTCCCGTTCGACATCATCAAAATCCGCTCGATGAAGCTCAATGCCGAGCGGGGCACTGGCGCGCAGTGGTGCGTCAAAGACGATCCACGTCGGCTCAAGGTCGGTGCTTTCATGCGCCGGTGGAACATCGACGAACTGCCGCAGTTTTGGAACGTGCTCAAAGGCCAGATGAGCCTCGTTGGTCCGCGTCCTGAGCGGCCCGAGCTCATCGCCGAATTCAAGCATCAGATCCCACACTACAACTCCAGGCATCACTCCAAGCCCGGCATGACCGGCTGGGCGCAGGTGAACGGCCTGCGCGGCGACACCGATCTTGGCGAGCGCATCCAGTGCGACCTTTGGTACCTCGAAAATTGGAGTCTCTGGCTCGACCTGAAAATCATGCTGCTGAACTTCTTCAAGCGCGACAATGCGTATTGAACGGTGTTGGTTGCCACCACATGCCGCTCTTCACGGTTTACACGCCCACGTTCAATCGCGCCCACACGCTCCACCGCGTGTTTGAAAGCCTGCAAGCGCAGACCTGCCGTGATTTTGAATGGCTAGTGATCGACGACGGCTCCACCGACGGCACGGCGGAGCTGATGGCACGCTATCAAACCGAGGTCGGCTTCCCCGTGCGTTATTTGCAGGAGCCGCACCGCGGCGCGCATCATGTGCATAATCTATCCCTGCGCGAATCTCACGGCGAGCTTTGGCTCAAGCTCGATTCCGACGACGGCTGCCTGCCGGATGCGCTGGAACGGCTGCAACATCACTGGGAAAACATCCCGGCGGCAGAACGCGCGGCTTTTTCCGGCGTCACCGGCCTGTGCCGCGATCAAGACGGCCAGCTCGTCGGTATGCGGTTTCCGTGTGACCCGCTCGACTGCACCGCTGCCGAGCTCGAATACCGCCACAAGGTGAGTGGTGAGAAATGGGGCTTCTTGCGCCTCAATGTCTTGCGCCAATTTCCCTATCCATCTGACGTGCCTGGAAATTTCATCCCCGAGTCCTTCATTTGGTGCCAAATCTCGCGTCATTACATGACCCGCCACATCAATGAAGAGCTGCGCATCTACTGGATGGACGCGCCCTCCCTCGTCCATGGCCGCTCGAACCCGCGCACCAATGCGGCCGGCCATAGCCTCATGTTCAAGATGGTGCTCGATCTCGAAAGCGGCTGGTTTTTCATCGCCCCGCTGCGTTTGCTGCGCGCCGCAACTCAATACAGCCGCTTTGCCTGGCTCAGCGGCGTTGGTTTGATGCGGCAGTTTCGCGAACTGAAGTCCGCTGGCGGGCGGCTGCTCTGGCTGCTGACGCTGCCTAGTGGCTGGGGCATGTGGCTGCGCGATTGCGCCCAGTTTCCCCTGCTTTGAAGCACCTTACCGCCGCACCAGCGCCGGTTCGGGATACTCGAAAGTCTTGCCCTCGTAGTTGCGGATCACCACGCGTTGCTCATCGCGCACCAG
>JBDNIB010001012.1:0-5460 GCA_041688535.1 Prosthecobacter sp. | reverse complement strand
TCGGCACGATGAAATTCGCTCGCTCGCCTGCGCCGATCGAAAACGACTGCCAGTCGATGACCGCACGGTCGGTGCTTTGCACGATGGTGGTCAGCCCAGGAACAATATTTTGAATCAGTGCGTCGCCATTGACCACCACGCCACCCGTCGGATTCGCCAGGCATGTTATTCGTGCGAAAAGCACACCAGCCAAGACCATTCCTGCAACAGGAAAACGCGGCTCCTCCATGAAAATGGGTGCCCCGACGACATGGATGTAACCGTTCGTTAGGGCTTGTTGGTTGCAGCACTATCGGCGTCGAGAGGTGTCACCACCACCTCGCCCTCCTTGGTCTGCACATAACCTTTGCCGTTCTCGACCGCGACCGAGTAAAACGCGCCTTTCGCCATCGCGACACCGCTGGGGGTCTTGATCTTGAAGTCCATTTTGCCCTTGCCGCTCGGATTCACCAAAGCGCCGATGGTACCGCTTTTCAAATCGAGCAGCACCTTGGGATTTTCCGGCGACTCGACGATCTCAGAGACGAGAACCTCCGAGTTCGGGCCGATCTGCACAGCGGATGTCGTGGTCATCGTCACCGTCGCCTTCGAATCAGGTCCGGTCTTGATCGTGCTGCCCGTGCTCACGATGTCGCCTTCTTTCAAAGGGCGTGCGAGGGCACCCAGCGGAGTCTCGTTCACCGTTCCCGCCACCACTGTCACCTTTCCCGTCTGCGGCTGTTGCTTCTCCACATTGGCCGGAATCACATCCACCTTGCCATGCTCGACTTTGACGAACCCTTTACCATCCTCGACCGACACCGCGTACATGGTGCCGCGCGCCGCCGCGATGCCGGTGGGCGTTTTGATCTTAAAATCCATCACCGCCTCCGCCTGCGGCTGGATCAGCGCCCCCATGCTGCCCGCCTTCAGATCAATCAGTACTTTGGGCGTCGCCTCTGAATCGACCAGTTCCATGAACACGGCCTGGGAATTTTCAGCGATTCTTACGGCGGATTGTTTCGTCGTTTTAATGACTGCCCTTGAGGCCATGCCCGTCTTCACCGTCGATCCCACCGGGACCAAATCCCCCACCTTGAGAGGCTTCTCCGCACCACCGTCTGCCGGAAGGAGCGTGACGCTGCCTACGGCAATCGAAACCGAACCATTCGAATCAGCCGCAAAAGCATGTCCGCAGAGGACAAGCAGGGCGACATGAAGAAACGTTTTCATCAGAGAGCTAATTGCAAAACCCCTGAAAACCAACGCTGTTTAGGCTAAATGTGTTATCTGCCATAACTGATCGCAACACACAGCATTTGTAACATCGAAGGTGTGAGGTTTTGCAATTGGCTCCAGAGTCTGTGAGATATTACACATAATTACTTTGCATCGCTTGTTAGATGAGCAAAGCGAAGATATTCTATTAATAAGAGCACTCGCTAAAATAATTGTAATAAAAACCTCAAAGTAGAAGCAGCCAAACCTAAGCGATGCCGCCCTCACACTTGATGCCATTGAACGGCGTGGTTGGAGATCGCCTGTCGCAGCAGTTTCCCCACTGCTTCGCTGGTTCAGTTTTGCGTCATGCATGGCGCACCCGGCAGGGATCGAACCTGCGACCAGCCGATTAGAAATCGGCTGCTCTATCCACTGAGCTACGGGTGCCCGTTGGCAATGGCGGCGATCATAGATGCGGCTGCGGCTTGAGCAAGGGCGCACTCACTCGGGATGCAGGCCGAACATTTGCAGCACCACGCGGAACATATCGCCGAACTTGGTGCGGTAGGGGCGGGCGGGATGCAGAATGGTCCAGTCACGGCGTTGGCCGATGGCGGCGAGGCTTTTGGAGGGATGAATGAGCACGGCGAAGCCCGCGTATTCGAGCAGTGGCAGATCGGCGGCGCTGTCAGAGTAGCTCCAGCAGACGGCACGCTCTTTTTCAGTCAATTCCGCCACACCGGGCACGGACTCCTCCATGGCGACGATCTTGGCCGCATGCTTGTTATTGCCCACAACGAGCTGGGGCATGCCGGGAAACGTTTTGCCGATCTCAAACTGTGTGGCCACGCAGTAGTCGAAATCGAGCGCATGGGCGATCTCGTGCGCATAGAAGTCTGGACTCGCCGTATTGAGCACCAATACGCGGTTTTGATGCTTGTGACGCAGAATTTCAGCCCGCAGTTCGGGATAGCACCATTTCGGCACGCACACCTCGGCAAATTCATGGGCATACCTCGCGAGCCGCTCGCGCGGCATGCCGCGCAGGTAGCTCAAAAACGCCCGTTTGGTCGTGGCGGTGCTGGTGAGGCCGCAGGCGCGTGCCACGGCCACCGGGACGAACAGTGCATGCAGAAACACCCGCCATGGCTCGCGCTTGAGCACGAAGTTGCAGAACAACGCCTGCGTATCGAAGGGCAGCAGGGTGTGATCGAGGTCGAAGAAGGCGAACGAACGAACGGGCATGACGCGGCGGAGCCTAGCGCGGCGTTTCCTTCTGGCAAAACATTCCCAGCCTTGACGGATGGGAGGCCGGACCGCACTGTGTGCGCCCTTTCCCCAAGAATCATGCCCCAAGAAACCACCCTCATCCTGCTCAAACCCGATTGTGTCGCCAAAGGCATCAACGGTGCCGTCCTCAAGCGCTTCGAAGACGAAGGCTTCCGTATTCGCGGCTGCAAGATGATCCGGCTCACCGAGGAGCTGCTCACGGAGCATTACGCGCACATCGCCGACAAGCCCTTCTTCCCCACCGTCGCTGAATTCATGAAGAGTAAACCGGTGATCGCTATCGTCCTTGGCGGTGACAACGTGATCGCCCATGTGCGCGACCTACTCGGCCCCACCGACTCCCAGGCCGCCCCGAAAGGCACGATCCGTGGCGATTTCGGCAGTGATAAGATGACTAACGTCGTCCACGCCTCCGATTCCCCGGAAGCCGCTGCCATTGAGATCGAGCGGTTCTTCGATCACGGCGAGATTTTCAGCTATTGAGTCCGGTGGTTCGGCCGCTACACTCGCAGCGCAGCATTTCCACGCCGATGTGGTGAAATGGTAAACACAGCAGACTTAAAATCTGCTGGGAGGCAACTCCCTTGCCGGTTCGAGTCCGGCCATCGGCACCATGCGCGGGGTCAATCCCGCTTGAACCACTTGTCGAGCAGACCGGGGCGTTTGGGAGTTGGTGGCGGCTGGGTAGCGGAGGAGATCGGGGGGAGCAGTTCGTTAGGTGGTTGGCCTGCGGACAGGGCGCGGGGCACGATGTCCTCCGGCATGCCGTTGAAACGGAGCGCCTCGTCAAAGTGCTGGCTTAAATCGCCCATTTTTGCCTGCTCCAACATGTGGGAGGTGCCATCAGGCATGATGCGGGGCTGGACGAAGATCATCAACTCCCGGCGCTCCTTGGACTTGGTGGTGCTACCAAAGAGATGCTTGATGATGGGGATGCGCACCAAAAATGGCAGGCCGGCTTTGTTGTCAGTGTCACGCTCGGTGATGAGGCCGCCGAGCATGGCAGTGGCGCGGTCCGGGATGATGAGGCTATTGGACATGCCCTGCTCGGAGATGTTCGGCACGCGGTTGCCGCCGATGGTGTTGAAGCCGCTGATGTCATTGTTCTGCTGGCGAAACTCGAGCATAATCTCGCTGTCGTTGAAGATGTGCGGGGTGATGTCCAACTGTAGGCGCACCGGGATGTACTGTGTGGTGGAGGTGAAACCCAGTCCGCCGCCGCCGCCACCAGCGCCGTTGGTGAAGGTCTGCCCGGCGATGGCAATCTGCTGGCCGATGTAGATGGTGGCGCTCTGGTGGTTGAGCGTGGTAATGGTGGGTTTTTGCAGCACATGGAAGCGGCGGGTGCTTTCCAGCGTCTGCAGGAAGACGGTGAGGTTTTTGTTGATCTGGCCGTAGGCAGTGAGGCCGGCGAGCGCGGAAGGAGCACCCGCGCCAAGAAAGCCAGCGATGTCTTTCAAATTGGAGGGGTTGGCAAAGGCGGTACCCTGCGTGTTGAGCACGCCGCCGACGAGACCGTCCTCTCCAGAACCTTTGAGGGTCTGAATCCAGTCGAGTCCGAAGTTGAAATCGTCGCCGATGGTGAACTCGCCGATGATGGCGGAGAGAAAAATCTGGCGCGGACGCACATCCAACTCGTCGGCCAGCTCCTGCAGCGCTTGGATTTGATCCGGCGGGCCGCTGGCGAAGAATTTGGAGCTGGCGGGATCGGCGATGACGAGCGTGCTGGCGATGAGAACGCTGAGAGGTTTTTTGGTGATGTCCAGTTGCGGAGTGGAGCCTCCGCTCAGCCCGGAGGAGCCAGAAGCTCCGGAACCCAGGCCGCCGCCGAGACCGGAATTGAGTCCCCCAGAACCCAACGATGAGTTGTTGAAGCCGCTGCCGAGGGCGGGCTGCGGAGTGGTAGAGCGGTTGTCCAGCGGGGTCAGGCTGCCCTGGGAACCGGTTTTTGAATTCCGCTGCAGGGCTTTTTCCGCGATGTTCAGGAAGACCGTGAGGTCGAGGTAGTTCAGCCGCCGGGAGAAATAACGCCGAGTGGTGGACTCCGCATCGAGTTCGGTGATCAGGCTTTCGATGCGCTGCATGTCCACCGGACGCGCGATGACAATGATGGCGTTGTTGCGTTCGATGGACTGGAACACCGGCTTCGAGGACTCAGGACTGACGCCGCCGCTGAGCGCTGCCGAGGTGCCGCCGACTCCGGGAGCAGGAGCAGCAGGCACGGCACCCGGTTGGGCGTTCACGGCCCGTGCTGCGGTGGCTCCGTTGCAACCGGCTGCGCCACCGAGTCCCAGCAGGGCGGAGAGCTGCTCGACCACCTCTGCCGCTGTGGCGCGTTGCAGCACGAAGGTTTTCTGCACGGTTTGCATGGGCGAGACATCCACTTGCTCCACCAGATCCAGGTAGGCGCGGATGGTCTGCGAGGCTTCGGTGATCACCAGTGCCCTAGCATTGGCCATGGCGAGAATTTTTCCATACGGATGCAACGGGATGAGCTGCTGAAGCGCGGTTGATGCCTCCTCTGCCTGGAGATTTTGCAATTGAATGACATGGGAGACAATCTGGTCTGTGTCTGGCAGATCCGATGGTCGAAGTATGACCGGGACACCGTGAGAGGAGGGCGAGGTGCCCTGCTCGGCAGCGATGAGCTTGAACAAATTGTCACCGCTGGGCACCAGCGCGTAACCATGCATCAGCAGGCCTTTTTCAATGATACTCTGGTATTCCTCCGCGCTGAATTCTCCTGGAACCTCAATGGAGACGGTAGCGGTCTCGAGACCACGATCCCGGAGGACGCGGCGCTTGGTGGCGGCGTAATAGTCCTCCAGCACCTCCGCGAGCGGCGCAGCGGGATAGTCGATAAAATACTTACCGGAAGGCGGAGGGACGGGATTCTTGGGGCGGGACGGCGCGGAGGGGGGGGGGGGGGATGCGGGGGGCTGCAATGGTGGGGCGGCATGGGGGCGAATG
>JBDNIB010001011.1:0-6018 GCA_041688535.1 Prosthecobacter sp. | reverse complement strand
GCTCACGCTCAACAGCGCCTTCACTTTCGCCACGGCGACCAATGACCTGCGTAAAAACGATCTGGGGACTTTGGTGCTCACGCAGGCGCAGACCGGCTGGGACGGGGTGCTGACCATCGGCCAGGGCACCCTGCGCCTCATGGATGGCGCTGCTCTCGGCACCACCACGGGCAATCTGATCATCAACAACGTCGGCGCTTCGCTGGAACTGCCCGGCGGTGTGACCGTGGCTGATGCCATCCGCATCGCCTCCACGAACAACTCCTCCAGCAATGGCGTCAACAGCAGCGGTGCTATTCGTAGCATGAGCGGCACCAACACCCTCACCGGCGCGATCACCATTGACACCACCACGGCGGACAACAATACGCGTTCGGGTACCCTGGTGGCCGATTTGGGCTCCACTTTGGAAGTGCAGGGCGGCATCGTCCTTGGTCTTGGCATGACTGGCACCGCCCGTGACAACTGGGTCGGCTTTGGCGGTGAGGGTACGATCAATCTCACCCCGACTGGGATCACCCGCACCGGCACGCTCGGCCTCGGAACGCTCACGAAATTCGGCAGCGGCACCTTGAACCTTCAGGTCGCGAACGCCTTCGACAGCCAGCAGGTGATCGTCAAAAGCGGGGTGCTGTCCCTCAACGGCGCAGGCACGCTTGGCGCTTCCACCCTTAGCGCCCCTGGGACGGTGTTTCTCAACCCGACCGGCATTCTGACCCTCGACAACACCGGCACCAACGTGAACAACCGCCTGAGCGGTCGCCTGCTCAACATCTCAGGCGCTGATCTCAACATCATCGGCAACGGCTCAGCGGCAACGACTGAAACGGTGGGTCTGTTTACCCTGCGGGAAGGCTCATCCTTCTTCACCCTGACAGCGGACGCCGCCCAGCAGCTCGACTTCACCACTGGCACGATCACCCGCTCGGCCCAGGCGACACTGATCGTCCGTGGCAGCAATCTCGGCAACGCCGCAGGAGCTGGCGTGGCCACGATTGCAGGCGGTGCCTACGTCTTCATCGGCCAGACCGGCGGCACCGGCTCGACCAACAAATCGATCCTGCCCTGGGCCTTTGGCGACACCAGCCTCCTCACCGGCGGCGGTACCTTCTTCCTCACGTCCGACTCCGCCGCCGCCGGCGCGAACACCGGTACGAACATCCTGCGCGCCCTCACAGCCGGCGAGCAGGTGACGAATCTTGCCACGGCCTTGGCCAATGTGAATCTCTCCACCAATGAGGCGCTGAGCAGCCTGACGACCTTCAACTCGCTCCGGCTCGACTCCGGCGGTGGCGTCACCCTGAATTATGTGCCGCTCGCGCTCGACAGCGGTGGTCTGCTGGTCCTCGCTGGCAACACCGGCATCACCGGCTTTAGCGGCGTGAGCTACCTCACCACCACAAGCAATCGCGAGCTCGACCTCCACACAGTGGGGAACATCACGCTGGACATCCCGATCGCCGGCACCACCGGCGCGTTGACAAAATCCGGCGCTGGCACCCTCACCCTCGCGGCGGGCAATACCAACCACAGCACGGTCATGGTGAACGATGGCACGCTGAAACTCGGCGGCGGTGACCAGACCATCCTGTATGGCCGCAACATGTATGTGAACGAAGGCGGCACGCTCGACCTCAACGGCACGGTGCAGCAAGTGAACTTCCTGGAGTCACGCTACAGCCCCGTCCTTGCCAGAAATGATTCCAACCCACCCTTTGGCGGCGGCACGGTCAGCAACTCCTCCGTCACCCAAGCCACCTTGGCCATGGCAACGGCGTCGTCTGTTTTTGCCGGGCAAATCACCGGTAATATCGCCGTGGTGCGTTCCACGGCGGCTGGCGCGACGGTGGACTGGAACCTCTACACGGAGCAGACCTACACTGGGCCCACGCTTTACAATGGTGGTCGTGTCATTCTCGCGGACACGGCCAGCCTCAGCGCCACGACTTCGATCGAGATTTCCAATGCCACCTTCCTGATCACCTCTAGTAACAACACCACCGAACCCGGCAACTTGACCAACCGGATCAATGACGCCGCTTCGATTACCCTGAGTGGTGCCATGCTGCAGTTCCGCAACCGGGCCGCGCTCTATACCACTGAAACCTTCGGTGACGTGATCCTCAAGGGTGGTAACAGCATCTTCGACTTCGCCGAAGGCGGCTCTGGGGTGAACCAATCTGACATTTTCTTTGCCAGCTTTGCCCGTGAGGCCGGATCGCATACCACGGTGCGCTTTCTGAACATCGATGGGCAGCTTAGCGGTTTGCAGCGGCTCTTCTTCAACTCGCTCAATGGTGTTGCGACCACCAACGTCGGCGACGGTCTGACCAACAATCTCATCGGCGGCTGGGCCACCTTTGAGCGTGAGTTTGCCAGTTACACTCCCGGCATGGGGGTGGGCGGCTTGAACACCGGCGGCTTTGCCGGGTACTCGCCGATAGTGAATCCCAATCTGGGCGGTGCCACGGACAACATCCGCATCGCTCTCCCTGCAGCCGGGGCGCTGACCGTCCTGACGGCAGACCGCACTCTCAACAGCCTCAATCTCCAGGCTTCCACCAGCGCCACGGACGACAGCACGCTGAACTTGGGCGGCTTCACGCTGACTCTGGCCAGCGGCGGCCTGATCCTCTCCCCGGTCGCCACGACAGCGCTGCTAAACAGCATTAACGTCGTGAACGGCAGCCTCACCGCCGGCACCACCGCCAGCCCTGCGGACCTCTACATCAATGCCCTGCAATGGTTCAACAACCAAGCGGACAACACTGGCAACGCCGACGTCCGCATTGATGCCAGCATCGTCAATAACAGTGCGGGTGGTGTGGTCACGCTGGTGATCGCTGGCAATACCGGCCGCGGCACCCTTGTCGCCACCAACGATGTGATCCTCACGGGCAACAACACCTACACCGGCGGCACTTTCATCAACTCCGGGCAGGTCCGGCTGAACAACACCACCGCCGACGGCGTGACCAACTTTGCCATCACTGGTGATCTGACCATCGCGGGTGGCTATAGCAGCAATCCTGCCATTTTTTCCGACCGCAATACCACCGTGATCTTTGATAGCGACAGTCAGATCGCCAACACGGCCACCGCCACCGTCATGGGTGGGGCGATCTTGAACCTAAACAACCGGAACCAGACCCTGGCGGCCCTGGTTTTCGACAACAATGGCGGCACCACGCCGCAGGTGACCACCGGCACCGGCACCCTGACGCTCACGGGCAACATCACCGCCGGCGGCCAGAATCTCGGCTCCACCTCGCAGATCAACGGGAAGCTGACCTTGAGCGCTGCCACGACGACCATCACCGTGAATCCGGTCGAATGGCTCAAACCTGGTGATGCGATGCCGACGAATCTCAATCCCTACCTGCCTAATCTGACCATCAACGCACCGATCACTGGCGGCAACATCATCAAGGCTGGCGCTGGGATTTTGCTCCTGAGCGGAGCCAACGGTTTCACGGGCGACTTCGATCTGCAAGCTGGCGGCGTACTGCTGGGCAACAACAACGCGTTGTCCGGCGGAACATTGACGATCGGCAACAACACCACGCTCAGCTCCACGGCTGACAACCGCGTCATCGCCAACGCCTACAACGTCAGCGGCAATTTCGGCCTCATCGACAGCTTCAACCTGACCATGAGCGGCGCTGGTGCGCTGGCCGCAGGGAATCATGACATCAACGTGCAGTTCGCGACGAAATCCCTGACGCTCAGCGGCATCCTCTCCGGTGCCACCGCCAGCATCAACAAAATCGGCGATGGCATCCTGATCCTGAGCAACAACAGCAATTCCTACGGCGGCTCGACCACCGTTTCCGACGGCACGCTTGTCTATGGCGGCGTGGACGTGGTGCCCACCGGTTCGGCCCTGACTGTTCTCGAAGGCGCCTTGGTCAACATCACTTCCGGTGGTCCCGCCATCACGGTGGGATCGCTCGCGGGCAACAGCGCCACACAGGGCGGAGTGATCGTCACCACCGCCACCAGCGGCACGGTGACCTTTACCGCTGGTGCCAACAACACCAGCACCGCTTTCGGCGGCGTGCTCACCAATGGCGCAGGCTCCACGCTGAACTTTGTCAAGGTGGGGACCGGCACGCTCACCTTAGGTGGAGCGAATCAATACAACGGCACCACCACCGTGGCGGATGGCCGCCTGGTGGCAAAATCCGTCGGTGGCAGCAGCCCGCTGGGTACCAGCCAGAGTGTCATCCTCGGCGGCACCACGACCTCCGGCATCCTGCAGCTCGGCGACAGCGCCGCGCCGCTGGATCTTACTTTCAATTCTGTCGCCACCCAGGGCGCAGGAACGCTGAACAAGTTCGTTGGCGGCAACACCGCCGCTTCGACGCTGACGCTCGATGTCTCCACCCCGTCACTGTTGTTCGCGAACATTGGCGACGGCGGCACGAATGAATCCAATCTCAATCTGGTCAAGAACGGCGCGAGCGACTTGTCGTTCGCCGGCACTGGCACCAGCACCTTCAACGGCAGCACCACGGTGAACAACGGCAAGCTGTTCATGAACACACCGGGAGCGTTTTCGGCCACCACGAGCAGCCTCACGCTGGCTGATGGCACCGAGTTCTCCCTGCGCGGCACCACCAATGCCGCCAACCAAGTGTTTGGTTTCTCCGGCACGGGCAACAAGATCACCGTCGGCTCGAGCACCGGGGCGACGCTGGGCTTTGCGCTGGATGGCGGCTTCAATAGTCAGCTCAATCTCGCAGCGGGGCAGACGATGACGGTCACTGGCACCCTGACCACGGCCATCTATGTGAACAGCGCGCCGATCGGTCTTCAGGACTATGTCCTCATCAACGGCACCGATGCGGCCTCATTGGGCAGTCACGGTGCGTTTGACCTCAATCCCGTCATCTTCAACGGTGGCAGCTTCACCTATGCGCTGCGTTTTGGCAACGGCATCAATGGCGGCGGCGCGGATCAGTGGGTGCTGACGCCGACGGCCGTGCCGTCCGCACCCGACACCTGGTGGATGGGCGATCTCATTGGCCTTGGGACCGGGGTCTGGTCCGCCACGACCACCTCGGGCACCGGTTCCCCGTCGAACTGGGCCACTGATGCTGGCGGTTTGACCGACGCTCTGGTGCCGCCGGATCAAAACTCCATCGTGCATTTCAGTGCAACCGGTGCCGCGAACTTCACGACCACGCTGGGCGCGCACATGACCATCCAGGAACTCATCTTCCACACCGGCAACGTCGCCACAACGATTGGCACCTCCAACGGCGTCAATACCCTGACACTGGGCAATACGGTGGACCCAAGCGGTATCACGCTTCAGACTGGTGTCGGTAATGTCGGCATCAGCGTCGAAGTGATCCTCGCTCAAGATCAATCATGGAACATTGAGGATACGGCACGCACCCTGACGCTCTCGGCTGGCCTCGCTGGCACCGCGAAGACTCTGACGATCAATGACGCAGTGACCAATGCCGGCAGCCTCATCATCACCGGGACCGCAGGAACCCTGACCGGCACGCTGAACATGCATGCCGGTTCCCTCATCTTTGACGACGGTGGCAGCCTCAGCTCCGGTGCTGACGTGGTGCTTGGCACAACCACCAAGGCCGCGACCCTCCAGGTCGGCAGCACCACCGCTGCGACCAATGCCATCATCGGTGGCTTGGGCAATGGCAGCTTCACTGGCAGCAGGGTAATCGGCGGCAATGCCACAACCTCCACGCTGACGATCGGAGCCACCTCTGGCAGCCAGACCTTCACCGCAGCCCTCGGCGGCCTGGGCACCAATGAAAACAACTTCAATCTCGCCAAAGATGGCGCGGGCACGCAGATTCTCAATGGCGCAGCAACCTACACGGGCACGACGACTGTGCGCCAGGGCATCTTGCAGCTTGGCGCTGCCAGCACCTTCGCTCCCACCGGTGCGCTCGCCGTCATCGCTAATGCGGGCACGACCGCCACCATGGATTTCAATGGCAAGAACTTTTCCACGACGGGTGTCCTTACTCTCGGTGGCGG
>JBDNIB010001010.1:0-3858 GCA_041688535.1 Prosthecobacter sp. | reverse complement strand
TCGCCACCGCACCCTGCGGCTACGATGTGCTCAAGGGCCTGCTCGCCCGCACCGAGCAACCCCTCGGCGGCATCCATCACGACCGACGCGCGCTCGGCCAGCGGCTCGATGAACTCCTCGCCCTCGCCCATCAGCGCGACAGCTTGCTCGCTGCCGCGCAGCTTGGCGACTGGACCACCTACGCCCAGCAGATCGCCGGAGCCGGACCGTTCCACTTGCTTCTCATTACCGATCTCATCGAACTCGCCACGCACCTCGACACCCTCTGGCGCAGCGTCCTTCACCTCTGCCAGCACGGGCCGCGCGTCTGCATCGTGCCCATCGTCCTTCACGCCCCCGACCGCGCTATCACCCTGCCCAGCCACACCCGCGAGACACTCCTACCCGCCTTCCAGCAAGCCACCGCCCGCGCCATCCGCCTTCAGGTGCAGGGCACCCAGCTTGATGCCGCTGCGCAATTCCCCGAGCACTTCCGGCTCTTCAAACAGTTCGGCTTCCGCCCTGGCCTCCCCGCTGATCAACTCCGCGCCCTCAGCCACAGCATCCAGTCCCACCTCCAGAGCCAGTCCGCCGCATGCACGCTGCCGGAGGACGCCCTCAGCGTCATCATCGGCCATCAGGGAGCCACGCCCGTGCATTTCCGCCTCGGCCCGCGCTCCGGCTGCTACCACGCCCTCATTGGCGGCGGCACCGGCAGCGGAAAATCCTCCTTCCTGAAAAACCTCATCCTCTCCGCCTGCGAATCCGCCTCGCCCGATGCCCTGCGCCTCGTCCTCGTGGACATGGGCGGCACCGAGTTCGATCTCTTCAGCACCCTGCCCCACGTCGAGCTGTGCCACTGCGGCCCCGATACCCCGCGCCCCGCCCACATCTTCCGCGCCATCCTCGACGACATGGAGCGCCGCGTGCTCCTCTTCAGCCAGTGCCGCAAAGCCCACGCCTGCGAAGTCGCCAGCATCCACGATTACCGCCGCGTCAGCGGCCAGCCCATGCCCGCCCTCGTCACCATCGCCGACGAATTCCACAAGCTCAAAAGCCCCACCCTGTTCCCCGACCGCGACGAGCGCAGCCAGCACTGTCACTTCCTCGCCGAGATCGCCAAGGAAGGCCGGAAGTTCGGCGTCCACCTCATCCTCAGCACCCAGACCTATCAAGACGTGCCCATCGAATCCGGTGATCGCGACAACAACTACGCCCTCCGCCTTGCCATGCGCTTGAACAACACCAGCGATTGCCGCTACCTCATGGGCAACGACAACGATGACGCCATGTCCATCCCCCTCGGCAGCTTCCAAGCTATTCTCAACGAAGGCGGCGGGAAACTGGATCGGAATCAGCGGTTCATTCTCGCCCCGTGGGATGGCGGCAAAGTGTCTGCCCGCATTACTGCCTTGCGGAAAACGTATCACGCCCCCTCGATCCAGCGTTTTCTCGCGCTACCTAGTGAGGCAGCATTAACAGCTCGGACCTACGCCCGTAGGCCTACAGTAACACTCGCCGATGTGCTGGATTGCGATCCAAACAACTTCCAATAGGCCCAACCATGAGTTCAGACCCAAGCTATCTTCAAAACCTGCAAGCCCAAGGCAATGCTCAAGGCTTGTTTCAGCTCCGCACACTTGCGGTGGAGTTCAGCAGCACTCTTGCCAAGTTTCCCCGCGCCAAAGCCGAACTCGACGCGCTGCTTCACGAGCAAGATGGATTTGACTACAGCTTGTTGGCTGAACGTGTTGAACGCCAGTTGACCGATCTGACGGCTCTTGAAGCATTCATTGATCTCATCCCGGCGTCAGCAAAAACAAAACCCAAGACGAATGCGATTCTTGAGGGTGCCTTGGGAGCCGCAGGACTCCGAACAGCGACGAGCATCCTCACGGAAGCAAAGCATCTTATGACAGAAGAGGCAAACTCTCCAGCCGAGCAAGCGCATGCCAGAACAATCACGAACCTTAAACGGCTCATTGAATTGTCTTATCATTTTAGGTTCATTTCAAATCCCGAGTGGAGCAGGCAGGACAACAAGGAAATAAGAGATTGTGGAACCGAATGGATCAATATTGAAGATGCAATCAGGTATATGGAAAGTTTTGGAGGGGATGACCTGCGAACGGCCCCAGACCCTCAACATGCGATCCACAACGTCAAATTTGCTCTTCGAAATCCATATTTCATGCATGATGGATGGGCTCCGAGAACTGCAACGCCTGTCCGCACCGCGGACGGCTCATACGTCGATCCAATCAGTTATGCCAGCTGGCTAGTAGCTGACGCCTTGGCCGAACTTAACACCTTCACTTCCTTATAAATGAGCGCGGACCCAGACTACCTTCCACGCCTGCAGAACCAAGGCGTTGCCCATGGACTGGCCCAGCTTCGCGCCCTGGCCCTTGAGTTTGGTGGGGTGCTTAGCGCTTATCCAAAATTGAATAGTGATCTTGACCGAATCATAGTAAGCCTAGATTCATCGGCGGATTCCGTTATTTTAGTGGCTCACATTGAAAGCCAGTTAGCTGAACTTGCTGAACTCGATCATCGAATGAATTCCCTGTCTGAGTCCGTGAGGGACCACAATTTGATCCGAAAAGCTGTAGAGCAATGCAGATCCCTCACATCCCTGCGAAACGTATCCCTCTGCCTCTCCGAATTAAAGCAGGCGATTGAATCGAGTGAATATGTTGAGTCTCGACTCGATGCAGCGAGCGCACTCCGCGCGATCATTAAAACAACGGGGCTTTTGCAAGAATTGGTCACGTTCGAATCACCTCGAGATGACGATCCCAAGTGGTGTTGGGCTGCTTCCGTGCAGCATAACGAGACGAAAAATGATGAAAAAATTTATCGGTCATATCAAAAACTAGCTGATGCTTGCGTTGCTTATGGTGATGACACTTTCTGGCGATGGCTAGACAGCCTTCGAGAGCTTCACGATACACGACCTGCCGTTGGGCAAACCCTTGATTTCAAGGCTCGTGAACGGGAGATAGTGAACAAGCTATTTTCAGCGTTCAAGATACATGTATACAGGATCTGCGAATACAATCGCTTCAAACAGGAGCATTTACCTCGATTCGTTGCGCCAGCTTTGGTAATCGATGGTCAAACGGAGTCGGGTGACAGGCTATATGATTTGTTGATAATCTCTTTTGAGAGATCTCTAAAACAGCTGGCGGACGTGTCCATTTCAAACACAAAACCATGAGGCCTCTTCCTGACCCGCTGAACGGTATCGGATGTTTGACGTGCTTGAACGCTTTGCGGTTGGTTTGGCGAAAGAGAGGTCTCCAGTCCAGCTATACCGCATTGGTTTCTGTGCCTCAGTCTGTATGGCGGCGTGGAGGCTCGAACTTCGCGCTATCTCGATCTGTGGCATGCGTTGAGCGACCATGGTTCTCTGAAGGCCACTTATAAAATTCCAGCCACACGATGAGTGAAGAACCACCCGAATCCCAACTGCTGATCTACCAGAGCCAGGATGGCCGAATCCGCCTGGATGTGCGCTTTGAGCGCGAGACCGTGTGGTTGACGCAGCAGCTCATGGCGGAGTTGTTTGGGACCACGAAACAGAACATCAGCCTGCATTTGCAAAACATCTTCCAGGAAGGCGAATTGGCCGCTGATTCAGTCGTCAAGGAATCCTTGACGACTGCCAGCGATGGCAAGAGCTACCGCACAAAGTTCTTTAATCTGGATGCGATCCTGTCCGTCGGCTATCGTGTGAAGAGTGCCGTGGCCACGTAGTTCCGCATCTGGGCCACGCAGCGGCTGCGGGAGTATATCGTGAAGGGCTTCGTGCTGGACGACGAACGGCTCAAGAACCCGCCGGGCAAGGGACATGTTGATTATTTCGATGAGTTGCTG
>JBDNIB010001009.1:0-2406 GCA_041688535.1 Prosthecobacter sp. | reverse complement strand
GGCGACTACGCGGGCTTTGCGCAGCTTGAGCTGGAGAAATCGTTTCCCGGCTCCGTGGCCATGTTTGTGCAGAATTGCGGCGGCGATGCCAATCCGCTGCCGCGCATTCGTGGCAAGGACAAGGACGCGCCCGCCACCGATCTCGCGAACATGTATGGCAAAGTTTTGGCCGAAGCCGTGCGCCAAGTCATCGCTGGCACGATGCCACCGCTCAGCGGGCCGATTCGTGCGGCGATGGGCGAGACGGAGCTGATGCTCCAGCCCGGCATTCCGCTCGAAGAATTGAAACAACGCGTGCCGAACCTCAGCGGCATGCCGAAGCGCGAGTTCGAGCACTTCATCCGCCAATACGAGACACTCGGCTCGCCGCCGGATCGAGTGAAGTATCCGATTCAAATCTGGCGCATCGGCGCGGACTTCCAGTTCATCGCATTGACCGGCGAAACGGTGGTGGATTACTCGCTCAAGTTCAAAGCGACCTACGGTTGGAACACGACGTGGGTCTGTGGCTACAACAACGATCTCACGAGCTATGTGCCGAGCCTGCGCGTGCTCAAGGAAGGCGGCTATGAAGGCGTGACCGGCATGTTTGAATATGGCCACCGTGCGCCTTACACGGAGACGGTGGAGGAGCAGATCACGACAAAGGTCGGGGAGCTGGTGAAGGCGACAGCAAAGTAGTTGAGAGCTTTAGCTCGTGATCGTGCGCCAGAGCGGGCTGAAGCGCATGGCTACTTTCCCACCACTGGTGCTGTCTGCGCAGGCGTGACCATGCCACCGGGAAGCTCCAGGATCTTGATGTTGCGGAAATGAATCTCCGCGCCTTCGGATTCGAGACAGAGGTAGCCTTTGCGCACGGTGGACTGGCTGATGCCGTTGACGAACTTGCCGTTGATCGAGAGTTTCACCGTTCCATCGACGCAGACGACGTCGTAGGTGTTCCATTCGCCTTTGCCTTTGCAGCGCATCTCCCACGACATGCTGCGGCGGCCACGCGGATTGTCGGGAATGCCTTCGAGTCCGTTCGCGCCGAAGAGTTCGCCGGAGACAAAGCCGAGATGCCGTGGCGTGCCATCCTTCTCGGGATTCAAAAACGGATACTGAAGCTCCAGCATCTGCACCTCCATGCCTTTGGGCAGCGGACGATCTGGCGGTGTGGAGCCCTCGCTCCAGACGAACACGCCTGAGTTGCCACCGGCCTCCAGGTGCATCCATTCGATGTGTAGGATGAAGTTTTCATACTGCTTCTCGCTGCGCATCACGCCGATGGGCAAGCCTTTGCACACAAGGAGGCCGTCTTTGACGCTCCACGTTTCCTTGCTCGTGTTCACATCCACCCAGCCGGTGAGGTCTTTGCCGTTGAAGAGATCGCGCCATTGCGGTGCGTCGTCGGCGAGCAGGGTGGTGCAAAGGATGAACTGGAGAAGGATGTGTTTCATGGTGAGACTCTCACAGCGCGCCCCGGACGGGCTTCTTTCACAAGTTCGCTATCACGCACGACAAACATGCCGTTCACAATGACATGCGGAATGCCGGCGGAGGGCGTCGTCGGAGTTTCAAAGGTCGCACGGTCGATCACGGTGGCTGGATTGAAGATGGTGATGTCCGCATCGGCTCCGATTGCGATGCGGCCTTTGTGTTTCATCATCGGCACGTGTCCTTCGAGACGTTTCGCGGGCAGGATCGTCATCTTGGCGAGAGCTTCCATCAGCGGCAGCAACTTCTTCTCACGTGAGTAGAGGCCGAGCACGCGCGCATACGTTCCCGCGCCGCGTGGATGACCTTTGCCGTCGATGAATGGCACACCGTCGCTGGCAATCATCACGCCGGGATGAGCGATGGCCTTCTCGACGTTCTCGTCCTTCATCATGTAGATGATTACCCAACCGCCCTGCTTGCGATAGCGCTCGAAGCTCTCCTGCGTGAGACGTTCGCCCGTGGCGGCCCAGGCGAGATCGCCGTAGTCGATTTTGAGGTTGGCCTGCCAGCCGGGATTGAACATCGCGGACTCCAGCACGGTGGAGGCGGCGGTGTAAGGATAGACCTCCGTACTGATGTCCATGCCAGCAGCCTTGCTGGCGTCGATGAGCTGCAACACCTCCGTCATGTCGCCAATCGCGCTGCTGCCTACATGCACGATGTGCAGTGCCGCGCCGGTCGCTTTCGCGGCGCTGATTGCTTCCTGAATCGCGGCGATGCCAAAAGCACGCGTATGCACAAACGCGGGCACCTTGCGCTCCGCCGCGATGCGAAACATGGCCTCGATCTCGCTCGGTGCGGCGGCAGGTGTGTAGTTGATGCCAAAGCCGACGCCCAGCGCGCCTTCATCGAGTCCTCGGCGGATGGCACCGCCCATGAGCTTCAATTCCTTGTCTGTCGCCACCTTGTTCGCACCATCAGGCGTCG
>JBDNIB010001008.1:0-5396 GCA_041688535.1 Prosthecobacter sp. | reverse complement strand
GCTGGCGGTGATGTTGGCGATACAACCGTTGGCGAATTTCATGCGGGCGTTCGCAATGTCTTCGCGTTTGGTCAACACGGGAATGCCAACGGCATCCACTTGGATGAGCGGGGACTTCACCAGGTGCAGCACGATCTCGATGTCGTGAATCATCACATCCAGTACGACACCGATGTCCATGCTGCGATTCGGAAACGGGGAGAGCCGATGCGCCTCGATGAAGCGTGGGTTATCCATTCGTTCCTCAAGCTGACGCAACACGGGATTGAAGCGCTCAATGTGCCCGACTTGCAGGATCACACTTTTTGCCTGCGCGAGTTCGATCAAGACTTGTGCTTCGGCGTATGACTCGCTGATCGGCTTCTCCACGAGGACGTGAATGCCGTTTTGCATCAACGGCTCGGCGACTTTGCGGTGGTAGATCGTCGGCACGGCCACGGTGGCCGCATCCACGCGCTTGGTGAAGTCTTCGAGGTCGCTGGCGGCCTGCGTGCCATATTGCGCGGCGAATTCAGCGGCCCGTGCGGAATCGGCATCATACACGGCGGCAAAGGTGATCGCGCCGTCGCTCTTCGCGGCGATCTCCGCCATGATGCGCGCGTGATTTTTGCCAATAGCGCCGACGCTGGCAACTCCGATACGGAAGGGGGAGGTATGAGACATGGTGATTTGTAATGAAGGCGGCAGGAAACAATCTCAACACGCTCTTCTTTAATCCGGTAGAGCAGGCGATGCTCCCCGTCGGTGCGGCGTGACCATAAACCCGCGTATTGATGTTTCAGCGGTTCGGGCTTGCCGATACCTGCAAATGGACTGCGCTGTACGTCTTTGATCAGCTCGTTGATGCGGCGCAGGGTCCGGCGATCCATATCCTGCCAGTGCAGGTAGTCATTCCAGCCTTCGTCGGAAAACAGAACGTTCATGCGTCCCAGTTGACTGGTCTTTCCTTGCCCTGGTCGGCATTAAGCTGGGCTAATGACTTCTCGATGTGCGATACATTGGCTGGCTGGCGCATCTGCAGCTCGGTTTCACAGATCGACTCATACTCTTCGATTGGAATCATGACCATACGCTGATGATCGCCGTGCTCAATAATCACCGTTTCCCGGTCATCACAGACCTTCAGGCTGGATTGGGTGCGATTTTTGCGGAGCTTGGCGCTGGTCATCGCGGTCATGTGTGAATAGAGCACGAGTTGATCTGAAATCAAAACTTACCGGGGAACTTCATGCCGGGCGGGAGTTTGGGCATCTTGCCGCCACCACCGCCGAGTCCTCCGAGTCCGCCGAGTAGGCCGCCGAGTCCGCCCATGCCACCACCACCGGCACCGCCCATCATGGCATTGGCCATCTGCATCATGGCCCCTTGGTTTTTCATCATCTTCTTCATCATGTCGAACTGCTTGAGAAGCTGGTTCATCTCCATCACGGGACGACCGGCACCCGCGCAGATGCGCTTGCGGCGCTGACCGTTGATGATCTCGGGGCGCTGGCGTTCTTTCCGTGTCATCGAGAGGATCAGGGCTTCGGTGTGATTCATCTTCTTGTCGGCATCTGGCCCGACGGCATCCTTCATCTTGCTCATGCCGGGCAACATGCCGAGCAGGCCGCCCATGCCGCCACCCGAGGTGAGCTTCTTCATCATCTGCATCTGCGCCAGCATGTCGGTGAAGTCGAATTTGTTCGACTGCATGCGGGCGGCGAGCTTCATCGCCTCCTTTTCATCAATCTCTTCGGCCGCCTTCTCCACCAAGCCGACGACATCGCCCATGCCGAGGATGCGCTGGGACATGCGGTCCGGGTGGAAGACTTCGAGCTGGTCCACTTTTTCGCCGACGCCGAGGAATTTGACCGCGCAGCCGGTGACCTGGCGCATGGAGAGCAAAGCGCCACCTCGCGCATCGCCATCGAGCTTCGTCATGATCAAGCCGGTGATGCCGACGGCTTCATTGAACTTCTGCGCCACGCTGACGGCCTGCTGGCCGGTGGCGGCATCGGCGACGAGCAACACCTCATTCGGCTCGATCACGGCCCGCACGCGTTTGAGTTCGGCGAGCAGTTCTTCATCGAGATCCTGACGACCGGCGGTGTCGAAGATGGCGATGCCGCTGCCTTGCTCCTTGAGCCAGACCAGGGACGCCTTCGCTGCCTTCACTGGATCGGTTTCGCCTTCCGCAGGCGCAAAGACGGGCACGTTGAGCTGCTGCCCGAGCACCTGGAGCTGTTTGATGGCGGCAGGGCGGTATAAATCGAGCGCGAGGAGCAGCGGGCGGCGACCTTGTTTTTTGAGCCAACTGGCGAGCTTCGCGGAGGTGGTCGTTTTACCGGCACCATTGAGGCCGGTCATCAGGATGCGCTGCGGCGGATCGAGGTTCAGCGCGCTGGCATCACTGCCGAGCAGCTTGACCAGCTCATCATGGAAGATTTTGACGATCTGCTGGCCGGGGGAAACCTTGAGGAGCACTTCTGCGCCGATGGCCTGTGTTTTGACCGTCTCGACGAGGTCTTTGGCGACTTTGAAGTCCACATCCGCCTCCAGCAGGGCCATGCGGATCTCCTGCATGGCGTCAGTGACGTTGGATTCGCTGATGCGGCCTTGGCCGCGCAGTTTTTTGAAGGCGCTTTCGAGTTTGTCAGAGAGGGCGGAGAACATCGGGAGGGGATCGTAAAGCGCTGACCTTCGGCAGAAGCCGCGCGCAGGCAACCCCGAAGGCACCCTGGAGTCCGTGTTCTCGCTGTTGATCCTCAGCCATGCTCCGCGCGCAGGATGCGAGCGGCTGCGGCTTCGTTGCAGAGTTTTTGGTAGGTTTCGTCGATGTTCACGACGGCACCGGAGCCGGGGGCGAAGCCGCAGTCGGGATTGAGGGTGATGCGCTCGGGAGCGAGGTATTGCAGGGCTTTGCGCACGCGGCTGACGATGGTTTCGGCGGAATCAATGACGCCGGGGGTCACATCTACGCAGCCGAGGCCGATTTCGAGGTCGGGGCGCAGCATCTTGAAGACATCCATGTCACCGGCCTGCGGGGCGGTGAACTCCATGGTGAGGTGATGGACGTTGAGCTTGTTGAGATGTTGAATGATGGGGCCGTAGCCGCCGCCGTGACAGACTTCGCCACGTGCATGGCCACCAGCGCGGCGGCAGAGATGCACGGCGATTTTGACGCCGGTGATGCCGCTGATGAGTTCGTTCACCATGTCCACGGCGAAGTCGGCAGCGGCATCGGGGTCGGTGTGTTTGCAGCGCACGTCGGGATCGACGAACAGGCAGATATGCGGGTCGTCAATCTGCACGATGTCGGCACCGGCATCGCGCACGAGTTCCAGCTCGCGCCGCAGGATGGGCACGCAGTCGCGCACGAAGTCGTCACGGTTCGGATAAGCTTTGGCGGATTTTACCGGATCCCACATGCGCTCGCCGAGCAGGGCGGGGGAGGGCAGTGTGGATTTGATCTGGCGGTCGGTGATGGTTTTGAGAAAGGTCGCCTCACGGGCGATGAAGCCGGGCGTTTTGGGCGAAAGATGTAGCTGCGCCGCCACCATTCGCCGTCGGTGATGACATCAATGCCTGCATGCTCCTGCATGGCGACGGCGTAGCGCACGGCGGCCCTGAAAATAGCGATCCGTGGCCCAGCCGGAGAGAAACGCGCCCGCGATGCCCCCGAAGGGCAGCACGGCGTATTTGAAGGCGGCGGAGCTGACGCTCGCGTTTTGCACCTCCTTCAAATGCGTCACGCCCCAGTCGGTGAAGCCGTAGCGGCAGGCGTCGAGCAGGCAGAGCGTCACCGCCACCAGCCACAGCGCGGGATTCGACAGGGTGATGAGCAGATTCTCCCGCAGCGTGGTCTTCGCCGCCGTGTGCTCGATCTCCTCCAGCGCGTGCTCGGCCTGCGGTTTGTCCCGCAAAAAAAACAGCATATGAACCGCGCTCGCGGCGACCAGAATCGCCGGCACATACAGCGCGCCGCGCCAGCCGAAGCGCTCTGCCGCCCAACCGGCGACGACAAACGTCAGCGCCCCGCAGAGTTGATAGCCCGTGCCGATGATGCCGATGGCGCGGCCGCGTTGCAGCGGCGAAAACCAGTTCGCCGCCACGCGCATGGAGGGCGGCCAGCCGAGCGCCTGCACATAGCCGTTGCAGGCCCAGATGAAGGTCATGAAATACAGCGCCGAGACCCAGCCGAAGGCGACATTGAGCGCCGCCGTGGCCAGCATGCCGCATGCCAGCAGCTTGCGCGGCTGCCAGTGCTCCGCGAGCTGGCCGTTGATGAACTGACCCGCGCCATACGCCAGCTTCAGCACCCTGAGCACCGTGCCCATCTGCGTTTTCGTGTAGCCCAGCTCCTCCTGAATGCCCGGCAAGGCTACGCCGAGATTGTTCCGGCAAAAATAAAACGAGCCGTAGGTCAGCCACAGCACCCACAGCACCGTGCGCTGGTCGGGCGTGAAAGCAGGTGCCTCGTGGCGATGGTTGGGCGCGTGCAAGGTCGCCAGAAAAGCGAAAATGAAACCGCGCGTCAATGCTGCTGGTGAAGTTTTTTGCACGCGAGAATGCCGCGCTTGCCGTGCCAGAAAGGCTGCGGCATAACGCAGCATGCGAATTGATGTGGTGACGCTGTTTCCAGAGCTGGTCTCGGTGCCGATGGGCCTGAGCATGATGGGCCGTGCGCAGGAAAAAGGCATCCTGGAGCTCCAGGTGCATGATTTGCGTGAGCAGGGACTGGGAAAGCACCGGCAGGTGGATGACACGCCCTACGGCGGCGGGCAGGGCATGGTGATCCGTCCGGAGCCGGTGTTTGAGACGCTGGACCGCCTCGATACGCCGGAGGCACGCATCATTTACCTGTCGCCCGCTGGGAAGCGCTTTGACCAGGTCACGGCGCGCCGATTGTCCGCAGAGCCGCATTTGATCTTCCTGTCCGGCCATTATGAAGGCGTGGATCATCGCATCATCGAGCACTGGGTAGATGAGGAGATCAGCCTTGGTGATTATGTGCTGACGAACGGTGCCATCGCCGCTGTGGTGGTGATGGATGCCATCGTGCGCCTACTGCCCGGTGTGCTAGGCGATGAAATGAGCGCGGTGGAGGAGAGCTTTGGCGCGAGTGGCCTGCTGGAAGCACCGCAATACACTAAACCAGCGGAATATCGTGATCTGAAAGTGCCGGAAATGCTGCTGAGCGGGAATCACGCGAAAATCGCGCAGTGGCGTGAGCAGCAGGCGTTGGAGCGCACGCGCACGAACCGGCCTGATCTGCTGTGAAGAAGAGATGCGCGCGAAACGACATTTCGTTTGACGATCTCCCACGCGCCGCGCTAAATAGCGCCGCGCAGCCGGAACGGCGAAGCGCAATGGTGAGGTGGCTGAGTGGTCGAAAGCACATCTTTGCTAAAGATGCG
>JBDNIB010001007.1:0-4298 GCA_041688535.1 Prosthecobacter sp. | reverse complement strand
ACCCGGCGGCTTTGGCGGCGGTGGCGGCTTCAAGAAACCCGGCTTCGGCAGCAAACCCTGGCAGAAACGCGAAGGTGAAGGCCCCAGCCCCGGTTACGGTGGTGGCGATGAAGGCCCACGTCGTGAAGACTCAGGCGGCGGCTAAGGTGGAGGCGGCGGCAAACGCTTTGGCGGAGGCGGCGACTTCAAGTAGAAGTGGTAGGCCGCGCAGTTCCGTTCTGCGCGGCGTAACGGACAACCGCTTACTTCAAATACTTCTCGAAGTCCTTCGGTAGCGCGCCCTGACCACCCAGGTCACGGCAGACCAGCGCGAGCGATTTGGCCTGCTTGAGGAGTCTTTCGTCCTTGGGCGCGGCAGTAATTTTGACCTCCGTCAACAGTAGCGCAGCAACCGCCGCACGACGCACCAACGTGACGTCCGAGCCGAGATCAAGCGTCAGCGCACGGTGGTAGTCCATCAGTGCCATGTCTGGCTGTTTCGAGCCGCGTTCGTTCCAGATCGCACGCAGAAAGCACAGGGTAGCGAGGCGTGAGGAGCGGAGGCGTTTGAACGGTGCCTGGGGCAAATTGAGCGGGTTCACATCCTCGAATTTTTTGATGAACACGCCCAGCGCCTGCCAGTCCTCGCGACCCAGCCAAGCCCAGCCATCGAGATCGACGAAATCCCCGGCATAATGCGCCCCCAAGGCCAGCGGGTTGGCGAGCTGCTTCTCCATGGCCTTGGCAAGATCAGCATAACGGCCCAGTTTTTGCAGGCTCATAAACTGGTATAGGCGAGCCAGCGATCCAAAGCCGTCTTGCAGGGGCACGAGCTTGGCAAATTCATCCCCCAGTGCGGCGAATTGCTTCTCCGCCTCACTGTAATTGCCCGCCGCATAGGTTTGCAGCGCGGTGGACCAGCCTTTCGGCTCGTCGATGTTCATTTCACGAATGTTGGCCAGCGGCAGCTTGTAGCTGCTGCCGCCCGTGGGCGCGGTGCTGATGATGATCCCGTCCTTTTCCGCCGCCAGCAGGAATGCAGCCGTGGGCGCACCCGTCGGGGAGGTGATCTGGATGGCAAGCGGCTCAGCCTGCACGCAAGCCGCCGTGGCGAGCAGGAGCAGGGCTGATTGGAAGGTCGATGTGTTCATGGCTTTGCGTTTCATGGCATCCCGACAGTTCATTCACGCACGCCCCACAGACCCTCATCAGGATGTTCGGGGACGTTGAGCTTTCTGCGCAGCGTTTTGTAGTAGTCCTTGGCTTTGATGATGAAAGGGCCAGCCTCGGGGTGGCTGGAGAGCTTGTACATGCGCGAAACCGTGTCTTTGATGAGGCGGAAGGCCTTGTCGTCGTTGCCCTTCTTCATCTGAATCTCGGCGGCACGCACCCGCGCCTCGGCGGAATACTGCACCACGTTCTCCAACGGCGGTCCGACGAAGGGAGTGTAGGCTTCCAACGCCTTGTCGTCATCGTTCAGGTTTTCGTAGCACTTGCCCAGGCGGTAAAACACCTCCGCACGCGTGCGGGTAAAGCCTTTTTCCTTGGTCATGGCCAGCAGCGCGTCCGCCGCCTCCTGCCATTGCTTGCGATTGAAATAGATGCGCGACTTGTCGATCATCGCCTCCTCAACGTATTCCGGCTTGTCCTTGAGCTCACGAATGACTTGGTCAAAGGCGCTTACCGCCTCCTGGAAGCTACCAGCATCGCCGGTCTTGGCCAGCACGCGGGCTTTGCCCATCAAGGCGAGCGGATAGTGCTCCGATTGACCGCGATCCATGACCGCCTTGAACCATTTCAGCGCCTCTTGGTCCTGGCCGCGCTCCGCCAGATCACGCCCGACTTTCACTAAAATGTAGGCGGACAGCTCGTCCTTGTTGAATTTTTGCAGCTCTTCGTAGGCCACCTGGATCTGCGCGGCACGCTTGGGGAACTTGTCCTTGTAGCTGTCGTTCTCCAGCAGGTCGATTTTGGCCATGCTCAACCAGGCACGCAGCGTGTTGTTGATCTTGGCTCCGTCCTTCGGCACGAAATTCGTCAGACGCTCAAGCAGCTCTTCCGGGCCGACGATTTCGAGGTAGTTCTGCGTGTAGGAGCCGATGGCCTCCTCAATGCCAGTGCCGCTGTCGCCGCTGCCGAGCCGCACGATGACTTTTTCCAGCGCCTCCAGCGCTTCTTTGCCACGTTTTGCTTCCTTCAGCGGCTCCATGGACCCCACGATGACTTCGGCGTCGTAAAAGCCGCCGATGTACTTCGCCACATACTCGTCGTAGTAGCTGATGACATCCTTCGGCTTCTTCAGCGCATTCGCCACACGCACGAGCTGCACCAGCACGCGTCCGACGATGGCCTTGTGCGATTCTCCCTCGGCGGCCTCGCCGAGGTCACGCGCCTTCAAATAAGCGGTTTCCGCCTCCTCATTGGCGTTCAGCATCAGGTGTGAGTCACCGCGCATCGCCAGCGCACGATCCAAATCCGGCAGATCGGGCCGGCGTTTTTCCAGATCAGTCACGACCTCCAGGCACTGCTTGTATTCGCCGAGCTGGAAGTGCGTGGTGGCGCGGTCCAGCAGCGCGAAGCCGATGTACTCGGATTCCGGGAAGTCCTTGTCAAAAGCATCGAGTTTCGGCCCGGCTTCGGCCCATTTCTTCATGCGCACAAGACTGGAGGCTTCAAAATAACGTGACGCCTCCTTGAACTTGCTCTGTGGGAAGCGCTCCGCGTGCGAGGCCAGTTCCTTCTGCGCTTCCTCTGTGCGGCCCAGGTTGAACAACGACGCGCCAGCCACGAAATCGGTCAAATCACGATCCTTGGAGTCGGGAGGCAGCGGTTTGCGAATGTTTTCGGCCAGTTCCAGCGCCTGCTCATACTGCTTGGAAAAAAACACGTTCTCCAGCAGCAGCGTGCTCACATTGCCCGCGTATTCGTGCTGCGGGAACTCCTTGCGGAACTGCTCGCCGAGCGCCTTTGACAGCTCCTGCTGTCCGGTGGCCAGCGCGGTGCGCATGGCCCCAAACAGCATCATCGGCCGGTGCGTGCTTTTCGGCGCGGCGGTGACGCCGTGCGTGTAGATGGCGTAACCGGCGGGAAAATTCCCCAGCCGCTCGTAGCAGCCCGCCAACGTGAGCAGCGCGATCCAGTCAATGCTATCATCGTCCTGAATCAGCGCGGTGTATTTTTCGATCTCCTTCTTCAGCAATTCGGGCACGCGACCCTGGTAGCGCAGCGCACGGCCCTGCAGATCGTACAAAATGTTGCTGCTGCTGGACATGAGGCTGAGCAGGCGGATGGCGAGGGTCTGCTGGTCATTCTCTGACGCTGCGCGGGCCAAGCCGAGCAGGCGCGCGTTGAAATCAAACCGCGACATGTCGAAAGGCGTGAGTTTGAGCTTACCACCGTTCGCATCGATGAAGGCATGCGCCTCCTTCTGTGTTTCGGCATGGCTGGCCTCCTTGGCCGTCCAACTATCCAGCAACGACAGGAAAGCGCGGAAAACACCGTCCGCTTTTGGCGACAGCCCGCCCGCCCCACTGATCAATTGATCGAGCAGTACCTTGGCCTTGTCCGGCATGCCCGCCTTGGAGTAGCAGGAAGCCACCTGCACCCGAAAAGCAGCGTCATCATAGGTGCCGGCCGGCGCGGGCTGGCGGGCGAATGCCTCATAGTCCTTGATCGCCTCCGCATATTGTCCCAGCGCCTGCTTGATGATGCCCATTTCGAGCAGCGACAGCTCCCACACTGGGTTCAGCTTATCCTTCGGCGTGTCCTTGGCGTTTTTTCCCTGCGTATAGCATGCCTCATAGGCTTTCAGCGCATCCTCCAGGCGCTTGAGGTTTTTTAAACAGAAGCCGTAGCGATAATGCATCACGCCAAAAGCCGGGCCGAAGTCCGTGTAGCCGCTGGGGCCGTATTCCTTCATGATACGCTCCAGCGGCACCAACGCCCCCTCCCAATTCCCCTCTTCCATGAGGCTGCCAGCTTTCTCGAACAAGGTCTGGATGTTGATGTCTTCATCCTGAGCCTGCAAGGGAGAGCACAGCAGGCCAGCGAGGGCCAACACTGCAAACAGAGAACTGCGAACTGCGAATATCATGGCTACTTCCCTTTCTCGAATCCAGAGAGTGTGATGGTGGTGATACCGACGCGGGCGAGTGCGTTCATGAGATCAATGAAGCGCTGCTGCTTGGCATCGTCATCGGAGCTGACGATCACCAGCGGCTTTTTGTTGGTGGCGTCCGTGAGCTGCCTATAGCGGTCCAGTTCAGACTCCATCTGGCCGTCATCCGCCATGACCTGATCGGCGATGGTGATCTGCCCTT
>JBDNIB010001006.1:0-3564 GCA_041688535.1 Prosthecobacter sp. | reverse complement strand
TGCGCAGATGCGCCCGCAGGTTTTCCGGCAGGTAAGCGGTCTCGTTCGGCACATAGGCGTCGAGAAACTCCCTCCGATAGCCAGTCGGTTTCCGCAGGCTGTAATGTGCGCGAAAATAATCCTGCAGCTCACGCAGCGGATCATTCTCTCGTGCGGGCGGGTCTTCCCGCACGATCATGGACTCATAAACTGGCACCTGAGACGTGATGGCTCTGACATCGGGCTGTGGTGACAGAGTCACGACGCGATACTTCGTCGCCCGCGCCTTGCCGATGCGCTGGAGCGTGCCCTGTTTGACCATATCATCCAAACGCCGCTGGAGCGTGCGCCGAGAGGCTTCCGCGCCGAATCGTGCCACGATGTCCTCGATCCCAAGGCCGTTGGGGGAGGCGGCAATGGCTTGATTCAAGGTTTCTGGCGCGATTTCTGGCATGATTGACACGATTCTGGCATGATTATGGCGCGATTCAACTACTTTTTGGCGCGATTCGATAAAAATGATGCCTCCACATCCCCGTCTTGCTCTTTTGCCGCCATCCGATCCACTGTCCCTCACCATGTCCCTCAAATCATCGCTTTGTCTGATCGCGTGCCTCGCCCTCGCCTCCTGCTCGTCCATGCGCTCGCCTGTTGTTCCCAGAGCGCAGCCCAAAGACCACGGAGCCATCGGCGCGACGGAGGGACCGGCGTGGCAGGACGGCTCGCTCTACTTCACCGACGGCAAGCACATCAACCGCATGGGGCCAGAAGGCAAAACGACCGTCTTCCGCCACAACGCCTCCAACGGCCTGCTCTTCGACCGCGAAGGCCGCCTCATCGCCTGCGAATCCGGACTGCGCCGCGTCACCCGCACGGAGAAAGACGGTAGCATCACCGTGCTGGCGGATCGGTTTGAGGGGAAACGCTTCAATTCCCCCAACGACCTCTGCATGGACTCGCAGGGTCGGATTTACTTCACCGATCCGCGATATGGATCGCGTGATAGCATGGAGTTGAGTTCTGAGGACGTCTATCGCATCAATCGCGAGGCCAAACTGCCAGACGGTCTGTGCGCCTTCGCTTACGACATTCCAAACATCACCCGCATCCTCTGCGACGGCGCAGAGCGCCCCAACGGCATCCTCATCTCACCGGACGACCGCCACCTCTACATCGCCGACAGCAATAACAACACTCACGGCGGCTCGCGGAAACTGCTGCGCTACACGCTCGACAAAAACGGCGACGTGAAGCCCGGCTCACGGAAGGTCATCTTCGACTGGAAAGACGGTCGTGGCCCTGATGGCATGAAAATGGACAGCGCAGGCCGCATCTACGTCGCTGCGGGCACGAACAAGGCCAACGACTACGAAACCACACGCTTCAAAGCTGGCTGCTACATCCTGTCGCCTTCAGGACGCCTCCTCGACTTCATCCCCGTCGCACCTGACGAGTGCTGCAACTGCGCCTTCGGTGGCAAGGACGACAAAACCCTCTTCATCACCTCCGGTGGGCACTTGTGGAGCGTGCCGCGGAAGTAGTCCGCGAGTCCGTTCGCGGCGAATCACCCTTGATGCTGCCATTTCCCAAACTGCCGCGAGAGGACTCGCAGACTACTTCATGAAATCCATCCTTCTCTCACTGCTGCCAACGCTGCTCATTGCCGCCGAACTGCCGGACATCCGCAGCATGCCGCCGGATCTCGGAGTGCCTGCGCTGAGCGAAGGACCACCCGCCGCCGGAAAGCGCGTCCATCATGGCCTTAGCGTGCTCTATCTCCCCACCGACTGGAGCGCCGACAAGAAATGGCCCGTGATCGTCGAACTCGCCGGCAACGGCGGTTTCACCAGTAAACAGGGCGATCTCAGCACCGGCCTGCCCGAAGGCAGCAATCTCGGTTACGGCCTCTCCGCCGGTCGGGGATTCATCTGGCTCTGCGTGCCGTATCTGAACGCCACAGGTACCGAAATTGCCCTCAAGTGGTGGGGCGATGCGCCTGACTACGATCCGCAGCCGACACTCAAAAACCTGCACGAGACCGTGAAAAGCGTCTGCCACGACTTCAGCGGCGATGAATCGAAGGTCGTGCTGGCCGGATTTTCACGCGGTGCCATCGCCTGCAACTACCTCGGCCTCCACGATGATGAAACCGCGAAGCTGTGGTGCGGATTCTTTGCCTACAGCCACTACGACGGCGTCAAAAGGTGGCCTTATCCCGGTTCAGATCGTGAATCAGCACTCACACGACTCCAGCGTCTCGGCAAGCGTCCGCAATTCATCTGCGGCGAAAACTCCCACGCTCAAGAAACCGAGCAATACCTGCGCCCACTGCTTCCTGATGCCGGTTTGACCTTCCTGAGCACCGGCTTCCGCAATCACAACGACGCCTGGACTTTACGGCCAAGCGAAGCGCGTGAAAAGGCCCGCGAGTGGCTCAAGCGCGTCACTTCTTCGCGCTGAGCACGGATTCGACCGCCTGGAGGATCGTTTCGACTTCCGCCAACCGACCGACGCCTTCGTATCCGCAGGCGAGCATGCCTTCGGCGGGTTCGACGAACTGGGCTCCGAAGTCGCGCAGGGTTTCGACGTTCTTCAGCGTGGCGGGATGCTGCCACATCTTGCCGTTCATGGCCGGGGCGATCAAAATGGGCGCACGCGTGGCGAGGGCAATGGCGGTGAGGGCGTCGTTGGCGAAGCCGTGGGCCATGGAAGCGAGGATATTCGCGGTGGCGGGGGCGATGAGCAGCAGGTCGGCCTCGTCGGCGAGCTGGATGTGGCCGGGCTGCCAGCCTTCCTTTTCCGCGAACAGGTCGGTGATGACCGGATTCTTCGATAGCGTGCCCAGCGTGAGCGGCGTGACGAATTCAAGCGCGGACTTGGTCAGCACGCACGTCACGACGTGGCCAGCCTTCGTGAGCTGGCTGGCGAGGTCCGCCGCCTTGTAGGCTGCGATGGAACCGGTGACGCCGAGGATGATGCGGGACATGTTGGGACAAGATAAACGCGAAAATGGGCACGCAAAGCCCGAACTAAGAACGTGCTTGCCATCTTGCTCACGAGAAAGCACATTCCGCGCCCCAACCCCGAACGAATGCGCTGCCCCAAATGCGGAAGCTCCCAGGATAAAGTCATCGACTCACGCGAGGCGCGGGAGGGACATGCCATCCGCCGCCGCCGCGAGTGCATGAAGTGCGATTTCCGCTTCACCACCTACGAGATCGTCGAGCGCGAAGAACTGCGCGTGGTGAAGCGCAACGGTGCCCGCGACACCTTCAATCGCGACAAGCTGCTGGGCGGCGTGCGCAAATCCTGCGAGAAACGTCCCGTGAAGATGGAGCAGCTCGAACAGCTCGTGGACGACATCGCCATCGAGCTCGAAGAGGAAGGCTACCGCGAAATCCCCAGCACCGTGATCGGCGCAAAGGTGATGCGCCGCCTGGAGGCCATCGACCACGTCGCCTATGTGCGCTATGCCTCGGTTTACCGCCAGTTTGAGGACGTGGGCGAGTTCATTGATGAAATCAAGAGCCTCGGCGAGCGCCGTCCGCGTGACGGGCGGCAGCCGGAGCTGTTCCGTTAACCTGC
>JBDNIB010001005.1:0-2749 GCA_041688535.1 Prosthecobacter sp. | reverse complement strand
GAGACCGTCTCCACCGACTACGACACCAGCGACAAGCTCTACTTTGAGCCCCTCACGCTCGAAGACGTGCTCAACATCTACGAGCGCGAAAACCGCCACGACCAAGTGCTCGGCGTCATCGTCCAGTTCGGCGGCCAGACCCCGCTGAACCTTGCCAAAGGCCTCGAAGAAAACGGCGTCCGCATCATCGGCACCAGCCCGAAGAACATCGAACTCGCCGAGGATAGAAAACTCTTCGCGGCGTTGCTCGACGAACTCGAATTGCTGCAAGCCCCCAGCGGCACCGCCACCTCGTTGGAGGAAGCCTTGGCCATCACCGCCAAGATTGGCTACCCCAGCCTCGTGCGCCCCAGCTTCGTGCTCGGTGGCCGCGCCATGCAGATCGTCTATAGCGACGCTGAACTCGCACACTATATGCGCACCAACCTCGAATACGCCGACACGGCGGCGAGTAGGACAGGCATTCTGCCTGTCACCCGTGCAGCGGGCATTCTGCCCGCCGTCACCCAAGGCTCCGCCAATCGTCCAACCATCTCCGCAGATAAGCCCCTCCTCATCGACCGCTTCCTCGAAGACGCCACCGAGGTCGATGTCGATTGCATCAGCGACGGGGAGACCACCGTCATCGGTGCCATCATGGAGCACATCGAAGAAGCCGGCATCCACAGCGGCGACAGCGCCTGCGTCATCCCGCCCTTCAGCCTTACCCCGCAAATGCAGGATCGCATCCGCGACGCCGCCAAAAAGCTCGCCAAAGCCCTCAACGTCCGCGGCCTCATGAACATGCAGCTCGCCGTCAAAGGCGACGACTTGTATGTCATCGAAGTCAATCCGCGCGCCTCCCGTACCGCCCCCTTCGTCAGCAAAGCCATCGGCGTCCCATTGCCCAAACTCGCCGCCAAGATCATGGCCGGCAAGACCTTGAAGGAACTCGGCTTCACCGAAGAAGTGCATCCCAAGCACCACAGCGTCAAAGAAGCCGTCTTCCCCTTCAGCAAATTCCAAGGCGTGGACATCATCCTCGGCCCCGAAATGAAAAGCACCGGCGAAGTCATGGGCATCGACTACGACCTCGGCATGGCCTTCGCCAAAAGCCAAATGGCCGCCGGCGGCACCCTGCCCACCAGCGGCAACGTCTTCATCAGCGTCAAAGAAACGGACCGCCCCAACGTCGTCCGCATCGCCAAAGGCTATGCCGACCTCGGCTTCACCCTCTACGCCACCAGCGGCACCAGCAGCGTCATCACTGCGGCCGGCATCCCCGTGCACATCCTCCCCAAACTCGCCTCCGGCCAGCGCCCCAACGTCATCGACCTGATGAAAAACAAGGACATGGCCCTCGTCATCAACACCCCCAGCGGCAAGAATCCCCGCGAAGACGAAATCAAAATCCGCACCGCCTCCATGCAAAACCGCATCCCCATCATGACCACCCTGCGCGGTGCCGATGCCGCACTCATGGCGATCAAATCACTGCAAGGCAGCGAAGTGAGCGTGCGGGCGTTGCAGGAATATCATTCGTGATCAATCCAGCAGTTTTTCCCAAGTACACTTCAGCGCCCGCTGGAATTTCTGAACGGTGGTGACGAGGATGTTGATCTCTCCCGCCTCGATTTTCTGCACCGTGCGGAGATGCAGCCCTGTCGCGTCGGCCAACTCCTCCTGAGTCATCCCCACAGCCGACCGTTCACGACGCACTGCCGCGCCGAGGCGTTTAATTGATGCGGCTTCTGTCTTGGACAATGACACATGCCATACCAAGCAGTCTCGCTGATTTTAGGAACGCCCCAATGGGGCGTAAAATGTTTGATTCCGTGGTTGACCTATTCGGTGCCCGTCGAGTAGATAAACCCCAGCCGCCCCGATTAAACCATGCCGTCTCCCCGCATATTTATGACGCTCTCAATTCTCGCACTGGTTGCGGGTGGTCTTGTTTATCTTCTGTGGCGTTCGCCCACTTTGTGGATGTTTGGATGGTGTGAGGTGTTGGGACTTGGCAGGCACCTTGCAAGCCTGAGAGTAGTCGCTGAGCTGCATGAACCGCCACGCTGGCTGCTTTACTCCTTCCCTGACGGGGCATGGGCATTTGCTGGCACCGTGGTGATGCGTGGAATTTGGGCGTCTGGCAAAGGCGTGATGAAGGCATTTTGGACTTCCGTCATCCCAATTCTGGCAATCGGCAGCGAGATCGGACAGCGTTTTGGCTTCGTTCCAGGTGGTTATGATTTCAACGATCTTGTTGCCTGCCTCGCTGCTGTTGCACTCGCCTTCCTGATTCAACCAACCTACACCTCCCATGACATCGCAAAATAATCGAACAGCCCTGAGTCTCGTATCGCTAGCCACCCTCCTGATTTTGGCCGTTGGCAGCGTGGACAGCAAATCCTCGTCGGATCGTCCATCAGGTAGTATTCCTGAGGGCAATCGAGTGATCGCCGACGCCGATAAGGGCACCACGCTTCAAAAGGATCGACACAAGGAAGCGAGCAAAGGCAAAGTTTTTGATTTTGAGGGAGAGGTCGAGGACGTGACTGACGCGCACACGTTGACGGTAGAGATCGACTCAGGGAACCACGCCAATGTCAAGTTTACTGAGCCAGTGGACAAATTGGAGAAGGGCACACAGATCAAATTCAAAGCAAAAATCACTGAATTGACGCCACCGCAAAAAGTCATTTGGCGATTTGCGGAGTTAGGCGAGGTGGGCTTGGCCCTTGGCGGGGAGGCTATGGATGTTGGCGGTGGCCCG
>JBDNIB010001004.1:0-3089 GCA_041688535.1 Prosthecobacter sp. | reverse complement strand
GCGGGATACGGCGCTCGGCGATGTTCATGTTCGCCATGACCTTGATGCGGGAGATGATGGAGGTGGCCAGATGAATCGGCGGCGGGGCCATCTCATAGAGCGAGCCGTCCACGCGATAGCGGATCTTGAACTCGCGTTCGAAAGGTTCGAAGTGAATGTCACTCGCTCGCTCCTTGATGGCCTGATGCATCACCAGATCGACGAATTTCACGATGGGGGCGGAGTTTGCCTCCACTTCAGGCGAGGAGCCCTCTTTGCCGCCCTTGCCGAGCTGGCCGAAGATTTCATCAATGCTCGGAGCGCCGCTGCCGTAGTGTTTTTCGATCAAAGCCAGCACCTGGCTGCGACGCGCGACCACTGGCACGATGGTTTTTTCGAGGCCGAAGCGGAGATCTTCGGCTAATTGCGGATTGAGCGGATCGGTGAAGGCGACATGCAGCCCTTGCCCATCCAGCGTGATCGGAAACGCCCCGTAAAGGCGGCCCATGCCTGGTGGAATCAAGGCCACTACCGACGCGGGCGGCTCGAAACTGTCGAGATCGAAATGGTCCGCGCCCAGCTCTTCGGCCACCTGCGCCCAGAATTCGTCTTCATTGGTGTAGATGCCGTAGTCCAGCAGCACCTGCACGATGTCTTTGCCGTTATGCACGGCGTCTTGCTCAATGTCATCGGCGAGACCTTTGTTGATCACGCCACGGTTTTTGAGCATTTCTACCACGTTCTGAGGAGTCATAGTCTTCTGTAAGGAATGAGATTCGAGTGAGGGGCGGTGGTGAAATCAATCGGCGTCGGACATGGTGGCCTCAATCACTTCCTCGGCGGCGGTCATGCCGGCGAGCACCTTGCGGATGCCGTCTTCGCGCAGGGTGCGCATGCCGAGCTAGCGGGCATGTTTGCGCAGCTGCGGCGTGGTGAGCTGTTGGTTGATCATGTTGCGCACCTCGTCGTCAATCTTGAAAATTTCCACCAAGGACATACGACCGCGGAAACCGTTCTGCCGGCACTTGGAGCAGCCAGTGGGGCTGAAAATTTTCGCCTCCAGCATTTGGGATGCCTCCAAACCCAAGGCACGCAGTTCACGGTCGGTGAGAGCGGAAGGGGATTTGCAGTCGCCGCAGAGCTTGCGCACCAGCCGCTGCGCCTGGATGGCACGCACGGCGGAGGCGATGAGGAAGGGCTTCACCCCGATGTCGCTGAGACGTGCCACGGCGCTCGGCGCATCATTGGTATGCAGCGTACTGAAGACCAAGTGACCGGTGAGCGAGGCTTGGATGGCGATGGAGGCGGTCTCCAAGTCACGAATTTCCCCCAGCATGATGATGTTGGGCGCCTGGCGCAACATGGCGCGCAGCGCGGCGGCGAAGGTCATGCCGACATCTTCCTTCACCATGACCTGATTGATCCCTGCCAGCTCGTATTCCACCGGATCTTCGACCGTGATGATCTTGCGGTCTGAGCGGTTGATGAAATTGAGGCAGGCGTACAGCGTGGTGGTTTTGCCAGAACCCGTCGGGCCGGTGACGAGGATGATGCCGTCCGGCAGGGTGATCAGTCGCTCGAATTCTGCCTGGTCATCACTGAGGAAGCCCAGGTCGGAGAGGCCGAGTTTCAGGCTGCTCTTGTCCAGCACACGCATGACCACGCTCTCACCGTTGTTCGTGGGGATGATCGACACGCGCATGTCGATCTCCTTATCATTGTAGTGCATCTGAATGCGGCCGTCCTGCGGGATGCGCTTTTCATCCAACTGCATGGAGCCGGTCATGATCTTGAGACGGCCGATGATGGCGGAATGTAGGCGCTTGGGGTGATGCTCCACATCGACCATCACCCCGTCCATGCGGTAGCGGATGCGGATGTCCTTCTCCAGGGGTTCGACGTGGATGTCCGAGGCCTTTTGCTTGAACGCCTCCATCAGCATGTTCGTCACCAGCCGGATGACCGGCGCATCGTCACCACCACTGCTGCCGTCGGAATTCTTGGTTTTCGGAGTGCCCATGACCGCCTCGTTGCCATAGAGATTGGCCTGGAGGGTTTTGATCAGCGCGGGCGTCGAGCAGTAGTACTCAATGTCTGGCTGCAGCACATGCGGCAGCGCGTCCAGTGTTTCAAAGTCATACGGATCGGCCACGACGATCTGGAGCGCGCTGCCATTGGTTCCGAGCGGCGCGATTTTGTATTTCAGCGCCACTTCCAGGGAGACCAATGCGTTCAGGCCAGGGTGCGGCTCGTAATTATGGAGATCGACGAACTCCATGCCGGAACTCACCGCCACCGACTGCGCGATCTGCTCGTCAGACACCGTGCCGATGCTGATCAGGGCTGCGATGACGCTCTCTCCAGGTTTCAGTCCGTCATTGGCCTGCTGGACGTCGCGTGCGGTCAGCAGTCCGGATTCCTGGAGCTGTTCTAATAGGTAGGCTTCATTCGAGTACATGAAAATCGGTCGGCTTGGCGGTTGGGGCGCTGCTGCGCTTATTTTTCGATAATGTTCAGACTACAGCCTCGTGCTGGAAAGTGTCAACGTCGCGGCGCATGCCGCATGAAAATTGATGGGAATGCATGACAAACTGCCGCTCCGCCCAGCGTTCGACTTGCCCCCCGACTCAAACACGCCGAATCACCTCTATGCACCTCCCCTTGCGCCTCATCGTCCCTCTCCTCAGTCTCAGTCTTGCACTCGTTGCCTTCTCCCCGCGCGCTGCGGTGGCGCATGAGGCTGGGGCGCAGATGGCAGCCATCGCGAAAGTTTATCTCGCCGCGCTCACGCCCGAGCAAAAAGCCAAGACCGCCTTCGACTTTGCTGCGGCGGAGCGTGAAAACTGGCACTTCATCCCGCGTGAGCGCAAGGGCCTGCCACTGAAGGAAATGACGCCGCAGCAGCGCCTGCTCGCACACGCGCTATTAAACACCGGCCTCAGCTTCCGTGGATCAGCGAAAGCCGTCACCATCATGAGCCTGGAAGAAGTGCTCTATCAAATGGAGGGCGCAGAAGAGTCGAAACGTGCTGCCACGCGCGAGAAGCGCGATCCAGAGAAATACTTCGTCTCCATTTTTGGCGAACCCGCAGACAAAGGTTCCTGGGGCTG
>JBDNIB010001003.1:0-3850 GCA_041688535.1 Prosthecobacter sp. | reverse complement strand
GGAGGAGTGTCTGGGCCGCTGTCTGGGCATGACGAGTGATGCGGAGGATGATGGGCTAGCCCATCTGATTGAGTTGGAGGAAAAACTCGCGCAAGCACGTTGTCTAGCGCTGGTGGACCAAGCCCACGCGCACGGCACCCACACGTTGCGCTGGGATCTCCTCTCCGCGCGTGTGCCAGGGGGTATCCTGCATGCCAAAGTGAGCGTGCTCGTCTGGGCAGCGCATGTGCGGGTGATCGTGGCCTCGGCGAATCTCACCGAGCCGGGCTACCGCAGTAATCGTGAGATCTTTGGCGTGCTGAATTACTATGAAGGCGGCACGGCACCGCTGTCGGTGCTGCATGAACTTCTCAGCTTTCTGGCGCAGACGGCACGCCAGTGCGTCGAGCCATCTTCCGCACGCGAGCGCTGGGCGGACGTGCTCAAACTTGCGCGCATCAAAGCGCAGAGCTGGGGCAGCGAGCAACCCGGCATGGTCCGCGCTGTGCTCTCCGGCCTGGGACAGGCGGATACGCTGACGCAATTGAGCAAGGATGTGTGGCCGCTGAAACGCCCGCCTACTTTTGCCAGGGTGGGCAGTCCGTTTTTCGACCTCAATCCGGGTGATAATGCCCCTGCTAGACGGCTGTGGGAGCTGCTGGACCAGCGTATTGCTGAGGTCCAGTGGGAAGTGGCGGGCCGCATCGAGTCAGCGAAGCCACCGGTCGTTTATCTCAAACTCCCCGGCACCATCAGGAATGCGCAGCCTACCGGCAGCAGCCAAACTTTTTTTGTCTCGTGGCAGACCACGATGAAGGTGAGGAACCGCGCGAATTTCATGCAAAGTGGCTGTGGCTGGAAAATGCGAATATGGCGGTTTATCTCATCGGCTCGGCCAATTTCACCAGTGCGGGCCTGGGGCTGAGTAGCAGGCCGAACATCGAGGCCGGACTAGCCTATATCGCTCGCACAACCAAGGAAATCAGCGCCTTGAAGGCTATGTCGATCAATAGCGTAGCGGTGGATGAGACAGCCGAACTCAAGTTCGACCCGACCTCGAACCAGGACGAGGACTGTGAGGGGCGCCGCATGCTGCCGCTGTGCTTCGGCAGCGCGGTATTTGCCTGCGTAGAACTACGTTTGAGCTTTCATGCGGATGCAGAGGTGCCGGAAGACTGGGAAGCGCGCATGAATTCTGCGGATGGGCGCTTGCTCGCCACGGACACGCTCTGGCGCTCGGCGGGTAGTCCGGCGGAGTGGGACATTCCCTGGGATGACACTCACCCGCCGTCGGTCCTCGCCGTGAACTGGCCGGGCCTGAACCAAGTGGTATGGTGGCCAGTGACGCTGGAAAACGCCGCCGCACTGCCGCCGCCGGAAGAGCTGCGCCATCTCGGTCTGGAACGTCTGATCGAAATCCTCGCCTCACGCCAGCCACTGTAGCGCGTGATCAAGAACCAAAAGAAGCGCAAGGAACGGCAGGCGCAGACCAAAAACGGGCCGCTGGACGCGCATGACCTGGTGAAAACGGATCAGCATTTGCTGCCACGTTCCCGCCGGGTGAATGCGGCGCTGGCAGGCCTGCGCTGGCGGCTGGAGCAGCCTGCTGCCGCACCGGAGGTGCTAGCTTGGCGGCTAGGACACCCCGTGGGGGCCATGGCGCTGGCAGATGCCTTGCAAAACGAGGCTGGCAGCGCGGAGGAGCGGGTTTTTCTGCTCACGGAACTCATGCTGGAGTTGGGCCACGTCAAACTGCCCGCAGCAACACCCGACGGCTGTCTGACGGCGAGAATGATCCTCGCCGAGTTGGTGAGACATCAGCGTCAACTGTGGCAACAAATCGAAACGAACCTGACCAACGCTGCTGATGCCGCACTGGCTGCGCATGCGCAAGCCGCGAAGGAATACCTGAAACTTTGACCGCACTCTCATGGCCGACTGGACCCAGCTCAACTTGCATCGTGGCGTCAACCTCGCGGTGGAGCATCGTGTCCAACAGCAGGACGCCGCACGGCAGCAGCGCACGGCGGCGGAGATTTTGCGGCGCTTTGCCACGCAGCCCGGCGTGATCCTGGCGGATGAGGTGGGGATGGGCAAGACCTTCGTCGCGCTCGCCGTGGCGGTGTCAGTGATCCTCGGTCAGCGCCGCCAGCGCCAGCCGGTGGTGGTAATGACGCCCACGGGCTTGCAGAAGAAGTGGCAAGACGATTTCCGCACCTTTTGTGAATGCTGTCTGCCCACGCTCCCGGACGAGGCGGAAGCACTGAAAAGGCGGGCCATCGCGCTCAAAGATGGCGAGGACTTGTTTCATCAGCTTGATCTGCCGCCCGCAGGGCGGCCCTGGCTCATTTTCATCACCCATGGGGCGCTGAACCGCCGGCTCAAGGACGAGTGGATCAAGCTCGCCCTCATGCGTCGTGCCTTGCTGCATCAGCGGGATGCCTCCCTGCGCCGCAAGGTGATCAAGTGCGCCTCACGCCTGCTGCGGATGCAGGGGGAAACCCGGCGTGCCGAGTCAGGCGAGGCGCTGTGGTCGCGCCTACTGGACACGCCGCCTGCGGGATGGAAAAAGTTGCTGGTGGACGAAGGACTAAGGCAGGAAGCTGACGGCGAGCCGGTGCCAGAGACGCTGCTGGATGCTCTGTGTGCCGACGATTTCGCAGCTCTGCGCACCTGCATTCAGAAACTGCCCGAACGTAACAATGACAGCGTGAAAGACCGGCTCGACCAGTCCAAGAACGGCTTGAACAAAGAATTGCAAGAACTCTGGAAGCTGGTGCTCACCAGACAGCGGCACCGGCTGCCACTGCTCATTCTGGATGAAGCGCATCATGCGAAGAATCCGCATACGGGCTTAGCCAGCCTGTTTGGTCGAGAAGAGTCAAAAAAAGATACGGCGGAAATCAAACCGGAAGCTTTTGTCGGCAAGTTCGAGCGCATGCTCTTTCTCACCGCCACTCCCTTCCAACTTGGTCATGCGGAGCTTTGCCAAGTGCTAAAGCGGTTCCAAGGCGTGTTCCTGCCGCGTGAAAACCGGGAACGTACGGCCTACGGTGATGAGATCGACAGGCTAAGGGCCACGCTGGATGACTCACAGCATCAGGCGCAGCACTTTGAGCACATTTGGGCCACGCATTGCCCTGCGACAATGGCTACTGAGTCATGGCGTGAATTTCCTGAAGTGCAGCAAGTGCTGCGGACCACGCAGGAGCGGTTTGAGGCGGCACAAGCACTGCTACGAAAATGGGTGATCCGCCACACTAGGCCGCGTGAACTCAGCCGAGAGTTCCCTGGGCTGGAACGCCGGGTGCGCCGCACGGGAGATGCCATCATGGGTGGCCCAGGCCACGCCGGCATAACCGTCAGCGGTGCAGCGGTGCTGCCGTTTCTACTGGCCGCCCGTGCCGCGCTGATGCAGCCGGAAACACGACCCGTTTTCGCCGAAGGGCTGGCCAGCAGTTACGAAGCCTTCCGTCAAACTCGGGATCGCAAGGAGGAGCCGCAGATTTCCGAGGAACAGGTGGATACGCCAGCGGGCGTGAGCGCCGACCGCGCCACGGCTTGGTATCTGGCCCGCTTGGAGGCGGCGCTGCCGCTGCATGATCCCAGCGCTAGCGCGGCACATCCGAAGATTGCGGCCACCGTGCGGCGGGTGCTGGAATTGTGGGAACGGGGGGAGAAGGTGGTCGTTTTTTTTCACTATCGCAGGACTGGCAGGAAACTCCGCCAGCTCATCTCGCAGGAGCTGCGGCTGCGCATTCGCTCCCGTTTCAACGCTAAACAGTTACAGCTCTTCAGCAGCCGATTTGATGACCCGCGTTCGCCCGCCAGAACCGCCTGTGACCAGGAACTTGAGCGTCTGCTCCGGCAG
>JBDNIB010000124.1:0-2772 GCA_041688535.1 Prosthecobacter sp. | reverse complement strand
TGATGGAGAAGAACATCGACAGTCTCGCGCGCATGATGACGCTGTTCCGCAATGCAGGTCTCGCGACGCAGGACTACTCGCGCGTCGTCACCGCCTTCGATCTCGCCTACAGCACGGCGGAAACGTATCGCACCGGGCACATCGAAAAAGTGTTCGGCCCGATGGACCAGATGGACGAGGCCGTGTTCTCCCTCATTCTCGCCCGCATGAATGCCAATCTCGGCGAACGCTGGCGCAAGATGGACGTGCAGCGTGCCAGCCTCACGCAGCGCGATGAATTGCAGACGCTCGACATGGTGCGCAACGGCTACGACACCGCGCTGAAGCTCATTGACGGCTGGCTCAAAGGTCACGCGGACAGTTGGCGTGCGCTCACGCTCGCCGGCACGCTGTGCGTGGACTGGGGCGACTTCGAATACTTCCAGCAGCTCGTGGTCAACGATCCGCAGAAGCGTCTATTCAACTTCAAGGAGAAGAACCTGCAGGCGCAGGACTACTTCAATCGTGGCGCTGCAGCGTATGTCGCGCAGGTGCCGAAGCTCACGCCTTCCGCCTACACCATCGAGCCCTACATGGCCTGGTTTAACGGGCTGCTCGGCATCGGCTCGAACGGCCAGCTCAATCTCTCCAAGGCCATGAACCGGGCCGCGTTGACGAAGATCCGCGAGCATCTCGTCGCCCTGCCAGACAAATCGGCCAAGGCGCACATCAGTCTCTTTGCCAAGGCCGTGAATACCCGTCTCAACGATGAAAAAGAGCCGCTGCACGAGGATTTGAAATACCGCTACATCGCCAGCGCCATGATTATCACGAAGGACGATCCCTTCACGCTCGGTGCGGCGAAAAAACTCGACTACTTCGATGAACTGCTCAGCGAGGTGCGCCTGCAAACCCGCGTGGACGGGCCGAACACCGTGGGTCGCGACCGGGACTTCGGCATCACCCTCAGCATCATTCACACCGAGGCGATGACGCGCGCGGCGAAGTTCGGCCAGTATCTCACCAACGACCTCAACGCCGGTGCGACCAAGGGCCGCAAAAATTCGCCACTGGTAAAAAAAATGGTCGAGACACAAGGACCACGCGATGAGCTGGAGCTGAACATCACGCAGGCGTTCGCGCCGTTCTTCGACATCCAGTCCATCACTTTTTCCACGCCCGAGGTGAAGCCGCGCCCGGCCGCGCAGGCCGGTTGGGAGGAAACCGTGCTCGCCTATGTGCATGTTCGCGCCAAGGACGCGAGCGTGGATAAAATCCCGCCAGTCGAACTCGCGCTGAAATTTGTCGATATGACCGGGCCGGTGAGCATTCCCGCTGAATCCGCCGAAACCGTCATCAAAGTCGCCACGGACAAAGCTCCGGCACGTCCCGCGAGCCACATTGAGGTCACGCAAACGCTCGACTCCCGGCAGCTCACGATCAACGGCTCGCTCACCCTCGAAATCAAAGCGACCGCGACCGGCTTGGTACCGGATTTGGAGCAACTGCTCGTGCTTGATCCCAAAGCAGCCATCGGTGTGAAGCACATCAATCCGCACGCGGGATTGCAGATCAAAGAACTCAACACCTGGGGCGACGAAGTCACCCCGACCTCCGAACGCCTGTGGACTCTCACGCTCGATGGCGATGCCGTGCGTGGCGCTGAAGGGCCGCTAGCGTTCCGTTTTCCAGCTCCCAGCGCCAAGGATGTCACCGTTACTTATCAAACCTACCAGGACATGAATTTGACCACGCTCACCGAGCCGGTGGTCACGCTCGGCCAAACCGCGAAAGTCGGCGAAGTCATCGCTCATCCCACGCAGCATCCCTTTCCGTGGCTCGTCACCGCTGGTGCGATCATCGTTGGTGTGGGCCTGTTGTTCGTCTTCTTCCGCAAACGCGGCGGCGAGCAGCCCGTGCTGGCTCGCGATGTCTTTCACATGCCCGCCGAGGTCGATGGTTTCGCCGTCGTGGCCCTGCTGCGTCGTTTGTGCAGCAGTCCGTTGGTGAAATTGCAGGACAAGCAGAAGCAGGAGTTGCAAAGCGACCTCAAACGCATCGAGCAGGCCTGTTTTGGCGCTCAAAATACCATGCCCGAGTCCGATTTGCGCAACATCGCCTCAAAATGGCTGCGCTGCGCCGTCTGAACCCTCCTTTCCATTTTTCATCTCATGTCCACCCAGCCAAAATCCACTCCGAATGCCCATTCCACCCAGCAATTCGTCGCCGGAGTGCGCGAGCGTGTCGCCAAGATCGTCGTCGGCCAGGATGTCGTCGTCGAGCGAGTGATGATCGCGATGCTCACCGGCGGTCATCTGCTGCTGCAAGGTCTGCCGGGCCTCGCCAAGACGCTGCTCGTGCAGGCGATCGCGAAAGCTATCAATCTCGACTTCAAGCGCATCCAGTTCACCGTGGACATGCTGCCGTCCGACATCATCGGGTCCGAAATCATTGATCAGAAGTCTGGCGAGTTTCGCATTCATCGTGGGCCGGTGTTCACGAACCTGCTGCTGGCGGATGAGATCAATCGTGCCGCGCCGAAAGTACAGGGCGCGATGCTGGAGGCCATGCAGGAGCGCAAAGTGACCATCGGCGGCCAGTCGTTGAAGTTGCCGACGCCGTTCCTCGTGATCGCCACGCAGAATCCGGTGGAGCAGTCCGGCACGTTTGAACTTCCCGAGGCGCAGCTCGACCGCTTTATGCTGCTGCACCGCCTCGGTTATCCCTCCCGCGATGACGAGCAGATGATCCTCATGCGCCAGCTTGGCATGGGCTTGAAGCACGAAGATGGCG
>JBDNIB010001002.1:0-2167 GCA_041688535.1 Prosthecobacter sp. | reverse complement strand
GGGGTGACGAGCACTTGGCCGTCGGTGTTTGAACCGGCGCCGATGCCAATGGTGCTGGCTTTGACGAGGGCGGTGATCTGCGTGGCGACTTCAGGAACGATGCTTTCGAGCACGATGGCGATGGCTCCGGCGTCATCCAGGGCGCGCGCGTCGGCGATGAGATGGTCGATGGACTCGGCGGTCTTGCCTTTCTTCTTGTAGCTGCCCTCCTCCTTCACGCTCTGCGGCAGCATGCCGATGTGGCCGACGAAGGGGATGCCAGCGTCGATGATGGCGCGGACTTGCGGGAGCATGCTGACGCCACCTTCAAGTTTTACCGCCGTTGCACCGCAGTCCATGAGGTGTTGTGCATTCTTCACTGCCTCTTCAGGCGTGCGGTAGCTGGCGAAGGGGAGATCGGCGATGACGGGTGTGCGTTTGACGCCACGACAGACGGCGGCGGTGTGGTGCAGCATCATGGCCATGGTCACGCCGGTGGTGTCGGGCAGGCCGAGCACGACCATGCCGAGCGAGTCGCCGACGAGGATCAAATCAATGCCGGCGTCATCGAGCATGCGGGCAGTGGGGTAGTCATACGCGGTGAGCACGGCCAGCTTCGGGCCGTGAGTTTTGCGCTGCGGGAGTTCGGCGAGGTGGGTCAGCATGCGGATGGATGTTGTGTGTTCATCGGGTTGAATTCAAGTCGGCGGGCATGGACCACTGGCAATAAATGTGCTGTTGGAGAAGTTCTCCCTTGCGCCTTGCAGCCTCAACCGTTGAAATAGCCGTTCTTATTTGGATTTAAATGCCTCCTGCCATGACCACTTCCTCATTCACCCTTGTCTCTCGCCATCGCGGCCTTGTTTTTTGCCTGCTGGCGCTCGCTCTGATCTTTGTGGCCTCGCCTGATCTACTGGCGCAGGCGACGGATGCGGCGGCGGAAGGTGGGGAAATCGCGCCGAAGTCCTGGTGGCAAAAATGGGTGGCTGACGGCGGCATTTTCATGGCTCCGCTGGCTCTCTGCTCGGTGCTGGCGGTCACCTTCTCCGTCCTATGCCTGATGACCTTGTCCAAGGCGAAGTTCATTCCCAAAGTGCTCAGGATGCAGCTCGCGGACCTGATGCACCAGTGCCGCGTGCGCAGCGCCATCGAGACCGCCGCCCAAAGCCCCACCTTCCTGGGCCGCATGATGACCGTCTCGCTGCCGCACTTCGACGCCACCAAGGCGGACACGCTGGGCCGCGACGAGGTGGAGAACGCGATGGCGGACTTCGCCACCAGTGAAATCCGCCCGTATCAAAAATGGGTGACGTATTTCTCCGTGCTGGCGCAGATCGCACCGATGCTCGGTCTGTTCGGCACGGTGGTCGGCATGGTGGGCGCGTTCGAAACGCTGGCCGTCACGGGTGGTGCCGAGCCGTCCAAGTTGGCCGGTGACATCTCGGTGGCGTTGCTGACGACCTTTGCCGGTCTGTTCGTGGCGATTCCCAGCCTGGCCCTGTTCTACATCTTCAAAAATCGTCTCAATGACCTCGTGGCTGAAACCATCGCCGCTGGTACGGAACTGGTGGACGCCTGTGTGAACTCCGCGCATGGCGAGACGAAGGCGGCGAAAATCCCCGAAGGCATTTCTCTCTGATCCTGCGGCACCTCTGGCGAGTCCCACGCGATGAAAAAAAAGCTGAACAAGATCCAGGGCATTGCAGATGACTGCAAGATGGACTCGTCGTCCATGATCGACATGGTGTTCCAGCTCATCCTGTTCTTCATGGTCAGCTCGCGCATGCTGACGAACCAGATCGACCCCCGCGTCGAGCTGCCGGTAGCGTCGAACGCCCGCCCGCCGGAGCAGGCTGCCGGGCGCATCGTCCTCCACGTCTATGATGACGGTTCATTTGGCAAGGACAACAAGGAGCCGCTGCCGGACATGGCGGCCGTGACGGAGTATGTGACGCAGCGCAAGGAGGGCATCGAAACGGGGGTGACGCCCAAAGTCCTGCTGCGCGGTGACAAACGCAGCATCATGAAGTTTTCCAAACAGGCGGTGAAAGCCTCCGGTGACGCCGGGGTGAGCACCATCATCTTCAGTGCCTTCCCATCGGCCAAAAAAGGCTAGCAGCCCCCATTTCGCACCCGCATGGCCAACAAGAAACGCTTCGAAACCGAACAGATTGAGGATCCAAGATCG
>JBDNIB010001001.1:0-1820 GCA_041688535.1 Prosthecobacter sp. | reverse complement strand
TTCCCGGTGCGGCGGCGGCAGACGCGGCCGCCATCAACACCGCTGCTGCCACCGCACAGGCACGCACCAACGCGCAGGACATGCTGGCGCGCAACACCATGGCGCTACAAGCCGTGACTGCCATGCAGGAGGCTGCGCGCGCCGCCGCCGTCGGCATGAACAACCTCGGTGCGAACCCCAACTTCCCCGGCCAAACTCTGCCAGGCGTGCCGAACGGCCTCGGTGCAGGCGGTTTACAGATCATCGGCTCGCCCATCGGTGCGAACACGCCGCAGCAGTCCCTCGAAAACGCGCGCACCATTGTCACCATCCAGCAGACGCAACAGCAGGCCCTGCTCGAATGGCAGACTTTCAACGTCGGCGCGAACACGACGCTGCGATTTGATCAAAGCGCTGGTGGCGCGGATGTCGGCACCTGGATCGCCTTCAACCGCATCACCGATCCCACCGGCAATCCGACGCAGATTCTTGGCTCCATCGAGGCGCAGGGCCAAGTCTATGTGATCAACCAGAACGGCATCATCTTCGGCGGTGCCAGCGTGGTGAACACGCACACGCTGGTGGCCTCAGCGCTGCCGATCAATGAAAACCTCATCGCGCGCGGCCTACTGAATAATCCCGACTCGGAGTTCCTATTTTCCACCAGCGATCTGAACGCGCAGGCCGCCGTCGCCGTGCAGGCTGGCGCACGGCTTACGGCACCGACCTCCGCCGCGAACGTGGGCGGTCGCGTGGCACTGATCGGCCCCAAAGTGACCAATTGCGGCACTATCAGCTCGCCTGACGGCCAGTCCATCCTCGCCGCTGACCTACAGGTGGGATTTGACGCGCACAGTACGGACGACACCTCGCTGCGCGGGCTGGATGTGTATGTCGGCAGTGTCGGCACGTTCGGTGGCACCGCCACGAATGACGGCCTGATCGAAGCACCGCGTGGCAGCGTCGTCATCACCGGCAAAACCGTGAATCAAAACGGCTTCATCCACAGCACCACCTCCGCCGCGCTAAACGGGCGGGTGGACCTGCTGGCCAATTACAACGCGATCCCGAATACCAACTACAACGCCGCCGATTCCTCGTTGGGGAAGCCGTTTGTTTATCAGTCCGGCACCTCCACCGGCATCGTCAGCACCGGCGTGGGTTCGGTGATTCAGATCCTGCCGGAGTATGCGAGTGCACTGAAAGTCGTCGGCACAGAGCTGGCGCTGAAATCCCAAATCAACATGCAGGGTCTCGGCGTGCATCTCGGCATGAACTCCGTCGTGCTGGCACCGAACGCGAATGTGGCGCTGAGCGCCGGTGTGTGGGACTTGGTACTCACCTCGGGCATCACCGACCTAGATTTCGCGAACTCCTCCGGCCAAATCTATGTGGACCAGGGTGCGGTGATCAATGTGACAGGCTCCACCGCAGTGGCCGCTTCCATCACCGAATACATCATCACGGTGGATCTGCGTGGCGCGGAGCTGGCGGATTCGGCGTTGCAGCGCAACGGCAGCCTGCGCGGTGAATCCGTCACGGTGGATCTACGCGAACACGGCACCCGCGACAATAACACCACTTGGGTGGGCACACCGCTGGCGAATTTGCAGGGCTACCTCGGCGTGATCGAGCGTAACGTGGGCCAGCTCACCGTGGCCGGTGGCACGGTGACGATGATGGCGGGAGAAGCCGTGATCGTGCAAACCGGTGCGGAGATCAATGTGTCCGGCGGTTATCAGGATTTCAGCGGTGGACTGGTGGAAACCACGCGGTTGCTGCATGAGGGCAACCTGGTGGACATCGCCGACGCGCGCGCGGACATCATTTATCAGGGCGTG
>JBDNIB010001000.1:0-3371 GCA_041688535.1 Prosthecobacter sp. | reverse complement strand
ATTTCGGCTGGCTCACCGCCGTCACCGTCAGCATGTAGGCCACGAAGCAGGACAGCAACATGACCGCATCCTCCCGCGCATGCACCTCCACTGGCGTTTCCCATGCCCGCCAGCCCACATAGCCCGCCAGCGCCAGCACGGTGAGCAAGCACCAGTCACTCGGCTGAAAACTCACGCGCAATTTCCAGCGCAGCACCGCGAGCAACCCCGCCAGGCCGATCAACGCGCAGCCCGGCCAGAAAAACAGCAGCCGCGTTTCCGTGCCGAGCAGGCCGGTCACAAACAAGCCGAGAAGAAAGAGAATGAGGACGAGTTTCTGCATGCCGAAAGAGGAAAGCAGGTACTGGAGCACGCGCACTGTGGCATGGCAACGAATCACATCCAATTGCAGCGAAGGATTGCCACCAGACGGCCCATGCCGTTAAGTTTCAGCATGGCTCAGCGTTTCACCCTCCTCGAAACCCTTGATGAGACCGCGTCCAGCTACCTGCTACGGGTGCTGGATGCGAAAACCGGGACAGAAGTGCGTTTGCGGCGCTGGAAAAAAGCAGCCGAAGGACTCGACGCGGTGGAGAAGACTCTGCTCATCGTACAGGAGACGGCGCACCCTCATACCGGAGAGATCGTGGAGACCGGATCGGATGACGCGGGCTATTTTGTGCTGCTGCGTCCCGCATGGGGCGAGCCTTTGACCCAAGTGCTGGCCGAGGGGCCGCTGCGGGTAGAGGAATTTACGCCACTGGTGGATCAGCTCGTCGGTGGCCTGGCGGCGGTGCATGAGCGTGGCGTGGTCCACGGTGCCCTGCGCCCGGAAGTCATCCGCGTGCTGCGCCAGGACAGCGGCTGGCATGCGCGCATCATCGGCTTCGGCCTCGGCTTTGAAAGCTCGGACCCTGAGATGCTGCCGCACTACCGCTGCGCCGCGCCGGAAATTTGGGATGGGGAGAGCCTGCGCCGACGCACGGATGTGTATGCGCTGGGCTGTGTCTTATATGAATGCCTCGCCGGCCGGCCAGCCTTCGCCGGTCGTGATGAAAAGGACATGCGCAACCGGCATCGCAAGCATGACCTGCTCCCGCTGGATCGAGCTGCCCCGCATGTGCCGCGCTGGATGGCCGCGTGGGTGATGAAGCTCATGATGGCCGCGCCGGACAAGCGTCCTGCCAATGCGGGCATCGCGCGGCAGTTGTGGGAACAGCAGGAGGCCGGTCTCGTCGCCACGGCGGAGGCGCTGCCCCAGCAGCAGACCACCACCGCGACAGCTTCGTATGGCAGCCCGCCACTCGCTCACCCACCGCCGCAGTTCGCGCCGTTGCAGCAGCCGCAGTCCGGTGCCACCTCGCGGGCGATCGCCCTCCCGGTCATTCCATTGGCCCATCCCGCGCATCCCAACACCACGCGCACCGTGCCAATCGCAGCCCAGCGCCCGGTGTCGCAAGTGGCCCGACTGCCTGCGGGAACCGCGAAACCGCCAGGGCCGCCGGTCAAACTCATCGCCATCGTGGCGGGCGCACTGATCGCCCTCGTCGGCATCCTTTGGTTGGCATTTGGCTCTTCATCGGTACCCGGCGCGAAAGCCGCCACGTCATCACCGCTGCCAGTGGTGCGCGGCGTGGTCAACTCAAACGACTCCAAAGAACCTCGCGCTGTCGTGATCTCCACCGCCGGGGATCTGCACTATCGTGCGCCCACGCAAAACCCGCCGGGGCCTGCGCCCGCCTATCCATCCGGCATTACGCCACCGCCAGCGCTGGACCGCCTCCTCATTCATCTACGTGCCGATCTTGCGCCCTACACCTATGCGGGCAACGAGGCTGAAACCAAACCCGCACGGGATGGCGATGCCCTGGCCGAGCTGCACGACTTTGGCCCGCTGTTGAAGGACAACACCTTCGCTGCTTCCCCCTGGCAGCCGGGAAATCGCAGCATGCGGATCGAGCCGCTCGCCCCCGCTGCCGATTTTCCGCTGCGTGCCGCCCGGCGCTTCATCACCTTCAACTCCAGCAGCACTCCCGCCTGTAGTCTCGCGCTTTCAGCTCGCGGTGACGGCCAGCCCTTCACCAACGGCCTCACGCTCGGCCTCGTGTTTTTCGCCAAGGCTAAGGACCACGACATGAACATCTTCCAGGCCAGCTTTGATGCTCTCAATCTGAGCGCCCGCATGAACGCCGACAAGACGTTGCGCATCGTCACCAGCACCCAAGCCAAAGGGCAGGCCAAGAACAAGGGTAAAGGCAAGGCATCTGCGTCCAAGCCACTGGTGCTGTCCGATGTGTCCATCGCCAAGCCCACGCTGCTGCTCATCCGCTGGCAGTCCGCCGCGCCGAGGCTGCGCGTCAGCCTGGTCAATGCCGCCGGAAAATCCACCGAGGCACGCTGGATGAAACCGAGTTCCCGGAGGCACCCCTGACCAATCTGATTCTCGGCGGCGTCAATGCCGTGGCCCAGAGCAAAGGCAACAAGAGCCTGCCCTACTTCGACGGCGGCATCGCCGAATTCCTGCTATACAACCGCTCCTTCGATGACAGCATGCTCGTCAAACTCCGCGAGCAGCTCAAAGGCTACTATTTCCCGTGATGCGTCTGGAAGGAGCGCACGCGTCCCGCGTGTAGGCTTCGGCGTCCCGCCGAAGTCCGTCACTGAAGCCCGCGCCGGGTCTGCCACGATCTGCGAGTTGAAGTGACTGACAGAACCGTTTCCCGCGAGACGCGGAAAACAGCACGCGAGGACGCGTGCGCTCCTTCCAATCACAGCGGCAGCGGCTGATCTTCGCCGATGACCTTCACTTCCATCTCCAAGGTCACGCCGCGCTCCTGCATGGCGGTTTCCTTGATCTGGGCGACGAGATCGAGCACTTCACGCGCTTTCGCGCCACCTTGATTCACGATGAAATTGCCATGCACGTCGGAGACGATTGCTTTGCCGACACTGCGGCCCTTTAGGCTCAGTTCGTCGATGAGTTTGCCTGCGCCGCAGACTTCCGGGTTCTTGAAGGTGCAGCCCGCGCTCGCACCGACGGGTTGCGAAGTGCGACGCTTTTGATGGGAGGCGGCGAGTTTGGTGTCGATGTCGGTTTGCAGGGCAGGGGCGCCTTTTAACACGGCGGAAACGACGTAGTGCTCCTCAAACTCCGGCACGCTGCGGTAGTGGTGCGTGATGTCGGCTAGCGGCTTCTCTTTGAGGCTGCCATCCGTGTCGATGAAGCGTACGCTGACGATCTGATCGAAGGTCTCCGTGCCCATCGCGCCCGCGTTCATGCGGATCGCGCCACCGAGATTGCCAGGGATGCCTTCCATCCACTCAAAACCGCCGAGTCCGGCGTTGCGGGCCGCGCTGGCGATTTTTTTGAGCCGCGCCCCAGCTCCGGCGCT
>JBDNIB010000999.1:0-2438 GCA_041688535.1 Prosthecobacter sp. | reverse complement strand
GCGGAATGGATCGGTGAGGCCGCGGTGCTGTGGGAGCATTCGCCCAAAACCAAGCTCGGCTTGGGCACGGAGCTGGGGCACCTCATTTTTGACCAGCGTGCGCTGGGAACGCAGGACTACCAGCAGGCGCTGGCGCTGCTGGAATGGAAGCCCACGCCAAAAATCGGCCTCACCTCCCGCACCGGCCTGGAGTGGCGCGAATTTAACCGGTCACCGCCACGCGAGATGAAAACCAGCCTGGTGACCCTGACGACCCTGTACTGGCAGGCCACGGAGAAAACGCGCATCAACACGCGGTTCCGCGTGGCCAACCGCCCCTCGGTCATCGCCCAGGGTTCGTTGTATCGTGAAACACGTTTTGGTGCTGACATCCTGCATGATCTCAGCCTGCACTACTACACCACGGCGGAAGTCCAGGCCGTCCGCCGGCGCTATGACAGCGGCAGGCTCGACTGGGAGCCGACAGCACGCCTCGCCTTCGGATTTCGAGATGACAACGACCGAGCGAACAACCGCCTGAACATCGAGCTATTCCTCCAATGGCATCGCCGTGAACGCAGCGACATCCCCAACGCTGATCTGGAACGCACGCAGGTGGGGATTCAGGTCACCCGCTATTTTTAACCTGTCGCATCCTCCCAACCACGCCGCTCATGATCCAGACCACCCCCACCAGCCTGATGCAGCGCCTCGCCGCCTGCGCCCTGCTTGCCCGTCATCATTTGCGCCACGGTTTGCGCAAGGGAGCCAAGCGCACGCTCGACATCGCCTGCGGCTCTTTGATGGTGCTGCTGCTGTCGCCCTTGCTCATCACCGCCGCGCTGATGATCATCCTTGTGGACGGCAGGCCCATCACCTTCGCCGGCAAGCGCGTCGGCCGGTTCTCACGTCTATTCCCGATGATGAAATTCCGCACCATGCGTCGCGATGCCGAGGCTATCGAAAAGAAAATCCAGGAGCACAAGATCAGCCAGTCCGCGCAGCACTTTGTCGATCCTGAGCACGCGTCCGTGATGAAGCTGCGCAAGACACTGCTGAAGTTCTCCGACGGCGAAAAATATCCCAACGACCCGCGCATCCTGCCGTTCGGCAAATTCATGCGTAAATTCTCCATCGATGAGCTGCCGCAGCTCATTCACATCATCACCGGCGAGATGAGTCTCGTCGGTCCGCGCCCCTTTGCCATGTGGGAGGTGGCGGAGTTCACGCCGCGGGATCTGCTACGCCATAAAATCCAGCCCGGCCTCACCGGCTTGTGGCAGATCAGCAACCGCAACAAAATCACCCATGGCGAGGCCATCGGCCTCGATTTGAAATATGCCGCACGGCAGAGCTTCTGGCTCGATCTCAGAATCCTACTCATGACAGTCCCGATCGCGCTCAAAAACCGTGGCGGCAACTGATCCTCTCCCCCGCCGATGAACGCCGACGCCATCCTCCACACCCAGCCTTCCGCCCTGCTCAACCACCAGCCGTTTTTCCTCTGGGAGATCGGCCAGCGCCGTGTCATTGAGCACTGGATGGAGCACCTCTTCCGCAGCAATGCCACCCTGACCTTGTGGCTCGAACAGAATGATGAAAATCTCGCCGCCTACGTGCGCGACACCTTTCCCACCTGCCAACGTGCCGAGGTCAAAACCGGTCTCCCTGAAGCGGCCACCGACGCCTGCACCTTTGTGACTGCCGAGGGTGCCATCCAGCTCCAGCGCGGCGCTGCCATTGTCCCCTGCCTGCCGGATCAGCCGGTCACCAAGACCTGGTTCGCCATGGTGAAACGGTGGTTGCTCGATTTGCAAAAACTCGGCACCCAACTGCCCGAGTTGGAGACACAGATCGCCCCCGGCGTCATCATCGGCCACCATTGTAGCATCTCGAAGGACACCGTGTTCAATGCCCCCTGCTGGATCGGCAGTGGCAGCACCATCAGCGGCGCCACCATCGGCCCGAACACGGTTATTGGGGAAGAATGCGTCATTGCCGCAGGCGCTCACATCACCGAGTCGTATGTCCTGAGTCGCAGCTTCATCGGTCCAAACACCCGGATGGAGGGCGTCGTCGCCACTTCCAAAACATTCGTCGATCATGCAACGGGCGCGCCATCCGCCCTGTCATAGCCACGCATCATGAACAGCGACCCGCCCGAGAGCAGCACACCGCACACCACCCTCACCCAGCTTGAGGAGGCGGGGGCGTTGTCGCACTTCGCCTCCAGCATTGCCCATGAGGTCTGCAATCCGCTCAGCCAGATCGTCCTCGCCACCGATCTCCTCGCCGGTCCGCGCCCGCTCACCGATGACATGCGCAAAAAAATCACCGGCTTCCTGCGCCAGGGCGCGGACCGCATCGACAAAGCCATGAAAGCCATGTTGAGCACCTGCACGCCGATCGAGGTGGGCATGACGCCCGAAGATGCCAATGCGCTCGTCGAGAATGCCCTC
>JBDNIB010000998.1:0-10000 GCA_041688535.1 Prosthecobacter sp. | reverse complement strand
TCGAGCGTGGCGGAGTCAAACAGAGCGTTTTGTGCGATGTCTTCGACCTCTTTGATGTGACGCATCTGCTCCTAACGCCTTGGTAGTATCAGCTCGTTCAGTGAATGAATGGCCCAGCGACTTTTTGCGGAGGCGTCTGAAAAGGATATGCGGAAACTCGATGCCAAGGTGCAAGCGCGAGTGTTGCGAGCCGTCGAACCGCTGGCACAAGACCCGCGCCCTGATGGTTGTCGGAAACTTCAGGGTAGCACGGATGCCTACCGCATTCGTGTGGGGGGACTACCGCGTGATCTATACGGCGGATGATGCCGTGCTCATCGTGGCGGTGGAAAAGGTGCGGCACCGGCGGGACGTGTATCGGTGAGTGTGGCAATCGAAGTCGTTGTTGCCTCCTCCGCCAACAACGCCGCCTGGACTACACGCCAACAACGCGTGTCAAGTATGGTGATGCCACGCTGACGTGTGATCGCGGCGGGCTCAGCTAAAAATCGAGCACAGTTTCCCTGGCAGGTCACACCGCTCAGTCCCACACATACGCCTCGTCGTACTCCACGCCGTATTTGTCCAGCATCGCCCGGAATTCTTCCTGGAAGGTTCGCGCGCGATGATGCTCCTCCTGTGAGGCGATGTAATCGACCAGCGCCTGGAGCTGGGATTTGCCGATGGAAAAGATGCCGTAGCCGCGCTGCCAGGCGAAGGTGGTGAAGCTGCCGTCCTGCTTTTCCAGCCAGTGATTCGAGCTGGTCTTGAGTTCCTTCACCAGATCGCTCTGAGTCAGCGTGCGTGGCAGGGTAAGCGCCAGATGCACATGATCCGCCACGCCGCCGACGCGGTAGGCCAGGCAGCCTTTGCTACGCGCCACCTCGGCCAGGTAAGCGTGCAGGCGAGGCCGAATCTCACGCGTGAGCCAGGGTTCGCGGTCCTTGGTGCTGAACACCAGATGCACCATGACCAAGCTGAGCGATTGCGGCATGACTCAACCGTAATGAGGGGGAGTTGGGAAGTCGAGTCAGGATTCAACCACAGCGCCAAAGGCGCATCTCATCACAGCCTGGGGTTTCAACCCCAGGAACGAGGGGCGCAAAATGCGCCAAGCGCTGAAAGCGCGTGTCATGCAGGACGGACGTGTTTCGCGGAAACGACATCAACCCAACATGAAACGCGCTTTCAGCGCTTACCGGTGTTCTCTCACGACATTTCCTGGGATTGAAACCCCAGGCTGTCATGAAGCACGCCTTTGGCGTTGAGATTCGGGGAGACAAACATCAATAGAGAGGCAGACAGCCACGGTGGTTTGTCGGTGTCGTAGCAGACGTCTTCGACTGACACCGCAACAAGGATTCGATGCGCGCTGGCCGCTGTTGCAATGCCGCCACGAGTGGCAGGCCCGTCGGCAGCGTTGATTAAGCAGACACTGGCATAACTTTGACAGAGACTCTCGTCGCTTTGTGACCACCTCTGCTCACAGCACCCCTGGTCTTCGATCATATCATTTTTGCTCCGGCACCTCTCGCCACTTGATCGTTTCTTCGATCAAACGGCTGCGTACTCGTTCAATGACTTCGTCGTGCTGACCATCCGTCAATGCGGGGGCCTTGCTGTCGTGATGGAGGATCAAATGAAAGCCGGTTGGCTCTGGCAGAACATAAGCAAAATAGGCGGAGTCGTTGTCCCCCACGATTGATGTCAGAATATCCGACAAGTCGCCATTCACCATGATGAAGGCTACAACGCTATAGCCGTCTGAGTGCGGTGATCCTGTGAAAGTGCTGCTAATGCTAAGAGGACCAGAAAAAAAATCTCCCTGGTGTGGGGACGAACGATGGTCACGGGCAGAGTCGAACGACCAAGCAGGTAGCCACCATACATGGCTGCCGCTAGAAGAGTGACGCTCAGAAGAGCCAGCAGACCTTTCTTAGACGTTCTTTTCATGGCTCTGTGTGTTGTGGGCAAACAAACAGGGAGAACAAGTTCATCACCCGTTCTCCCCGTTTCAATCATCACTCGATCAAATCGCCACCGGCTTACCCGTCTTCGCGGACTCATACACCGCGTCGATCACCTGCATGAGGCGCAGGCCTTGCTCAGGGCTGCTGAGGGGGGCGGCTTTGCCGTTGAGGGCGTCGATGAAGTTCGCGGCAGAGCCGATACGGCCCATGTCCTCGCACTCAGGGGCGATGATCTTGCGATCGACGCTGAGGTCGTTTTCCTGGAGGTAGAGTTCGGCGCTGTCGATGGCCGTGTTGTCGAGTCCATCGACGCGGAACAGTCGCTCCACCTTGCCACCGGCCTTGGTGCCTTGGAAGACGACGGAGACTTCCTCGCGTTTGATCATTTCCGCCCAAGAGACCTGCAATGACAGCACCTGGCCGGTCTTGAACATCACGAAACCGTGCGCGGCGTTTTCCACATCGGTGGTGCCGCCGACGCGGTCGGGAATGCCCCAGGGGCCTTTGAACTGCTTGTCTTGGATGAAGTCGGTGAAGACCTGGCCCATCACGTACGCTGGCTCGGGATAGCCCATGAAATACATGGCGAGATCGACCATGTGCAGCAGATCGACGAGCGCACCGCCACCCGCGAGCTCCTTGGTGGTGAACCAGCCGCCGAAGCCGGGGATGCCGGTGCGGCGTGCCCACTTGGCCTGCGCGGAATTGATCCTGCCGACGGTGCCGTCATTCACATAGTTCATCATGGCCTGCGATTCGGGCCGGGCGCGGTTGTTAAAGTTGAACTGCACCTGCTTGCCCGCCTTCTTCGCGGCATCGAGAATTTCCTGCACTTCGGCGGCGTTCAGCGCCGGTGGTTTTTCGCAGAAGACGTGCTTGCCGGCCTGGAGGCACTGGACGGTCAGCGGCTTGTGGAATTTGTTCGGCACGATGATGCTCACGGCGTCGATTTCAGGGCTGCCTGCGAGCATGACTTCCACGGATTCATACGCGGTGGGGATGTTCCATTTCGCCGCTGCCTTGGCTGCTGCGCCGGGGGCCGCATCGGCCACGGCCACGATTTCTGCTCCCGCCTGACGGAACCCCGCCTGATGATACTGCAACATGCCGCCGGCGCCGATGACTCCTACTTTGATGGACATAAAGGTGATGAATTAAATGGGTGGGTGAATCTGGGTGAGGCCGCGAGGATGTCGGGCCGAAGCCGGAGAGTCAAGACTTGAAAGCGGCCTCAATACCCGAGGTTTGTCATTCGGATTTCGACATTCGCCATTTGCAGGCTTCCATTTCCCAACCAGCCTCGCCTCATGCCTATCACCACCCGCCCCGCCACGCTTGATGACCTCCCGGCCATCAACGCGATCTATAATCACTACGTCGAGCACAGCACCTGCACCTATCAAACCGTGCCCAGCACCGCGCAGGAGCGCCGCGACTGGTTTGACGCGCACGGGCCGGAACATCCGATCATCGTAGCCGAGGAAAACGGTGCCATCGTCGGCTGGGGATCGCTCGGTCGCTTTCATCCTCGTCAGGCCTACTGCCACAGCGTCGAGGACTCGATCTACCTGCATCACGAGCAGCAGGGCAAGGGCCTCGGTAGCCTGCTGCTTGGGGAGTTGATCGAACACGCCAAGAAAATCGGCCATCACACCATCCTCGGCGGCATTGATGCCGATCAGGCGGGTAGCATCGCCCTGCACGCCAAATTCGGCTTCGAAAAAGTCTCCCATCTCAAACAGGTCGGCCACAAGCAGGGCCGCTGGCTGGATGTGATCTGGATGCAGAAGATGCTGTAGCACCTTGCTCGTAGCGGCTGGCGTCAGCCTGCCGCAATCCGGGAACTCTCACGAGTTCCGCTACTGACGCTAGAAGCAGACCACCGCCAACGTCTTCACGCCATGCCCTGCAATGTCGCCACTCCCCTCTCCCGTCGCCGTTTCCTCGGCAGTTCGGCCATGGGCCTGTCCAGTGTGGCATTATCGAGCCTCATGGCGGACTCGCGCTCGCATTTTCCGGCGAAGGCGAAGCGCGTGATCTGGCTGTTCATGCACGGCGGGCCGAGCCATGTGGATTTATTTGATCCGAAGCCCGAACTCATCCGCCACGCGGGCAAACCGCTGCCAGAGAGCTACGGCGCGGTTGAAACACGGCGCAAAGTCGCGCAAAACCCGCTGCTGGGGCCGGTGAAGCCGTTTCAGCAGCATGGCCAGAGCGGCATCGAGATCAGCAGCTTCCTGCCGCACATGGCGGAACTAGCGGATGAAATGTGCGTGGTCCGCAGTTGCCACGGTGACAGCGTGAACCACCCGCAGTCCGTCTATCAGATGAACACCGGCTCCGTTTTGATGGGGAAGCCGAGCATGGGTAGTTGGGTGTCGTATGGCCTCGGCTCCGAGAATGCGGACATGCCCGCCTTTGTCGTGCTTCCTGATCCCGGTGGCGGATTGAAAGGCGGCCCACCCGCCTGGGGCAGCGGTTATCTGCCCGCGACCTATCAAGGCACCACGATGCGTGCTGGTGGCAGTCCGATTCTCGATCTGCACGGCCCGCACAGCAGCGCGAGACAACGTGCCACGCTCGATCTCATCCGGCAGATGAACGCGCAGCATCTGGCGCAGCGCGAAGCCGACAGCGAACTTGATGCCCGCGTCCGCGCCTACGAGCTGGCTTTCCGCATGCAAAGCGCCGCGCCTGAAGCCGTGGACATTTCGCGTGAAACGGAAGCCACCAAGCATCTCTACGGCATCGGCGACCCGCAGACCAAGGAGTTCGGCACGCGCTGCCTGCTCGCCCGCCGCATGATTGAGCGCGGCGTGCGCTTTGTGCAGCTCTACTCCGGTGACACGAACGGCTGGGACGCACATGAGAACGTGATGAAGAACCACACGGAACTGTGTGCTGCCACGGACAAGCCGGTGGCCGGTCTGCTGCGTGATTTGAAGCAGCGCGGCCTGCTGGAGGACACGCTCGTCATCTGGGGCGGTGAATTCGGTCGCATGCCGATGAGCGAAAAAGGCGTGGGCCGTGATCACAACCCCTGGGGCTTCACCACCGTGCTGTTCGGTGCTGGGGTGAAGCACGGCCACATCCACGGTGCCACAGATGAATTCGGCCTGCGTGCCGCTCAGGACAAAGTTCACATCCACGAGCTGCACGCCACGATCCTGCACACGCTCGGCCTGGATCATGAGCGCCTCTCCTTCCGCCTCAACGGCCTCGACCAACGGCTGACTGGAGTTGAGGGCAATGTTGTGAAAGGCATCTTGGCTTAAATGACGAATGACAAATTCAGAATGACGAATGGTTCGCTGGCGAATGCTAGCGTCGTCTTTTACTGGCTCCTTATCATGGCTCTTGGTGTGCTTGATGCCCAAGCCGTTTCCATCCACGCCTCTGCCGATCCGGTAAAGGATGAACGACCCATCACAGCCAAAGACAAAGAGCACTGGGCCTTTCTGCCGCTGCAAGCTTCGCCCAGCAAGACCAGCCTCGACGATTTTGTCACGCCATTAGCGAAAGCCGATGCCGCCACGCTCCTGCGCCGGGTGACCTTCGATCTCACCGGCCTGCCGCCGACGCCGGAAGAAGTTTCATCCTTTATCCTTCACCCTTCATCCTTTGAATCGGTGGTGGACAAGCTGCTCGCCAGCCCGCGCTACGGCGAGCACTGGGCGCAGTGGTGGCTCGATCTCGCCCGCTTTGCGGAGACCGACGGCTTTGAATACGACACCGAACGCAACCGCGCCTGGCAGTATCGCGACTGGGTCATTGACGCGCTGAACCGCGACCTGCCTTTCGATGAATTTGTGCAGCTTCAAATCGCGGGCGATCTGATGGGCGACGAAACGGCCACCGGCTTTCTGTTTGCCGCACCGGACATGCCGGATCTGAACAATCAGAGCGAACGCCGCCACGGGCTGCTCAATGACATCACCACTGCGGTCGGTTCCGTCTGCCTCGGCCTCACCGTCGGTTGTGCGCAGTGCCATGATCACGCCTACGATCCCATCAGCCAGGCGGATTTTTACCGCCTGCGGGCCTTCTTTGACAACACCGTACTGCCGAAGGAGCGCAAACCCCTCGGTCCCTTCGTGCGCGTCTTCACCGAAGGCGTTCCCGCCAGCACCGTGTTCGTGCGTGGTGATTTCAAACGCCCCGGCCCCGCGATCACACCCGCCTTCCCGCGCCTCTTCGGTGAGACGCCGCCGAATGCGGATCGTGCCACACTGGCGAAGTGGCTCACTAACAAGGACAACGCGCTCTTCCTACGTGCGACAGCCAACCGCCTCTGGCAGCAACACTTCGGCAGACCACTCGCCGCTGTGCCCGGCGATCTCGGCCATCAAGGCGAAGCGCCAACGAACCCCGCGCTGCTCGACTGGCTTGCGGCCGAGCTGCCTCGGCAACAATGGAGCCTCAAGAAGCTGCACAAGGTCATCATCATGTCGAAAACGTATCAGGAGTCCACGTTCGTAGTTCGGCCTTCAGGCCGTTCTGAGTTTCCGGACGGCCTGAAGGCCGAACTACCAACTCAAACCCGCAAACGTCTCACTGGCGAAATGCTGCGAGATGCCATGCTCAGTGTCAGCGGCCAGCTCAACCTCAAAACTGGCGGCCTCGGCGTGAAACTGCCACTGCCAAAGGAAATCAGCAGCACGCTGATCAAAAATCAGGCCGAGGCGACCAAGGACACCAGCGAGCACACCCGCCGCAGCATCTACACCTTCGCCCGGCGCAATCTGCGGCATCCGTTGTTCGAGCTGTTCGATCGCCCTGATGCACAAATCAGCTGTGCCCGCCGCAACGAGTCCACCACCGCTCCGCAGGCCCTCATGCTGCTCAATTCCGAGTTCACCCACGCCATCGCCGCCAAATTGGCCGCCGATTTGAATGAACAACACGGCAGCGATGCCAACGCGCTCATCACTGCGGTCACGCTGCGTTGTTTGTCACGCCAACCGGCGAAACAGGAGATCGAAGCGGGTCAAAAATTCCTGCAACAGCAGGCCGCCCTGACGCCGGGCTTCCGCGCTGCCCTCGCCGACTACTGTTTGGCCTTGCTGAATTCGAATGAGTTCATGTATGTGGATTAAAACCACACTCGCAAACAGCGCGTGGAGCACCGTCCTGTAGCGCGGAATTCTGATTCCGCGTCGCTCCCGTTGCGGAATCGGAATTCCGCGCTACAACGCCTCATTTCAACCTCCTGGGTATGAGAAATGCGGCTCTATACGGCTACTTTCTCATACGCCTCCAGCGTCGGCTCGATGGCTTTGAGCGCCGTGGCCCAAAACTCGGGATTCGTGAGGTCTTCGCCAAGCGTCTGTTTCACCACTTCCTCACAAGTCGCGCTGCCAGTCATGGCGAGGAATGCTTCGTAGCGTGGCAGAAAGGCGGCGCCTTCCGCTTTGAATCGCGCAAACAGCGCCTGACTGAGCAAATAGCCGAAGACGTAGGGGAAGTTGTAGAAGGAGACGCCGGTGATGAAGAAATGCATCTTGTAGGCCCAGAACATGGGGTCGGTGCCGTCATCGAGCAACGTGTCGCCGTAGAGCTTGCGCTGCGCCGCGGTCATGAGTTCGCGCAAACGACTCACACTGACCTCGCCGCTAGCGCGCTGGGTGTAGAACGACTTCTCGAACTCGTAGCGCATCGGGATGTTGATCAGGTAGGCGTGCGCGCGGAGCATTTCCTGATCGAGCAGGTAGGCCTTCGTCTCCGGCGTCATGCCGGGATCGCTCATGAGACCGTCGAGCAGGATCATCTCGCCAAAATTCGACGCCGTTTCGGCCAACGTCATCGGATAGTTCGCCGCAAACGAACGGGCAGGCCGCAATACACATGAATGCCAGGCATGACCGACCTCATGCGCGAGTGTGACCATGTCATGCACCGTTTTGTGAAAGGTCATGTACACGCGCTCCTCGTGCTTGAGCTGCGATCCAGTACAGAACGCGCCCGGACGCTTCCCGGCCCTCGGTTGAGCCTCGATCCAGCGTTTCGCCAGCATCTCGCGGAAATAGTCGCCGAGCTGTGGATACGCGGCGCTGAAGGCGTGATCGACAGTGGCGCAGGCTTCGTCCCAGTTGAGTTCCTTTTCGTCTGGTGCGGCGATCTGTGGTGCTTCGAGGTCGAAGTAGTGAAGAGCCGAGGTGCCCTGCAGTTTCGCGGCTTGGCGGATCGCCCGACGCGGTAGTTCGATGTTCGCGTGAATCGCCTCCAGCATCGCATCGAGCGATTTGCGGCTCATCGCACCGTCAAACAGCGGCGTGTCGAGGAAGTGCGGCAGGCCGCGATGGCCATACAAACTCAAGCGCGTTCCGGCGATCCCGTTCAAACCGGCGGCAAGCGTGACCGCATGATCATTCCACGGCTTCTGGCCTGCATGAAACGCCGCCTCGCGCAGCTTGCGGTCGGGTTCGGACATCAGCGCACGACGACGTGACATCGGCACGGTTTCCTTGTGACCATCCGGGAAAGCCATCTCGAACTCCATCTTGCCCGTGAGCGTGTCGTAGAGCCGTCCCCAGGCATGCAGGCCGTTCACATTGAGATCAGCCGCCAGCGCTTCCATCTCCGACTTCATCTGATGCTGACCCTCGTGGCGCATGCGCTTCACGGCGTGCTCCGCGTTCTTCAACGAAGAATCAGCGAGCAACGCATCGAACTCGGCATCGCTCAGTGCCGCCAGCGCGGAGCGCAGCGAGGCCTGGAGCTTCGTGCTCTCGGCTTCGAGCGTCGAAAGCCACGCCTCATCGGCCTTCACCGCCTCGTCATTCGCATCATCGGCGGAAAGACAGCCGAGATAAGCCGCGAGATGGCCGAGACGATCACCCAGCGACTCCAGCGCATTGATCACGCGGGCGATTTCCGTCGTGTCGCTGCCCAACGCGGCGGCTTGAGCCTTGAGCGCCTCGACATCACGCACGAGCGCGGCGTTGAATTCAGTGTAATCGGGTTTGCCGAAACCGGAGAACCAGGATTCGAGGGACCAGCGGTCGGGAAAAGCAGCAGTTGTCACCATGCGGCGATTTACCCGGTATTGGCGGGACTGCCAATCGTGAAAGTGATGAATGTGACGCCAGCTCAAGGCCGGATGATCTCGACTTGGTAAAATTTCCGCAGACCGGTGGCGTCGGTGTCGGTAACCGTGCGGATGGTGCCGTTGTCGCTGGTGATGATGGTGGTGAGGTCAGTCCAGTCAGTGCTGAGGGTGAGGGTCGGGCTGGTTTGCACGGTGTAAGTGCGGTCGGTGAAGCGCGGACTGAACACGATGTCTCGATGCGATGGCTGGCCGCTGACGTTTTGGGCGTTGATGAGGAAACGCGAATTGGGGTCGGTCGGCACGATGCCGGCGGTGAACTCAAAGAGGTTGTTCTGGCCGTCGAAATCGGGATCAACCGCAGGGCCGGCGTCGGGGTTTTCGATGCCGAAGTACAACACCTGCCAGTCGTCATGGATGCCATCAGCAGCATAAGTGCCGAAGTTGTCCGGCAGGGTGTTGCGGACGGTGAGGTTCAAGGTGTCGGTGAAGGTCTGGTAGCTGCCCTGTGCGACGGCGGGGCTGTTCTGATAGACTGCGGCAGCGGTGGCAAAGTGGCCTCTGGGCCTCGGATCCGAGCGGGGAAAGCCACTCATCGATTCCCCACGAGCGCGCAAACACCATCCGAGGCATCCGCTCGTCCAAAGGCCCTCAAAATGCCGCAAAGCTCCATGGGGTGTGAGAAATGCGGGCTAGCTACCTCATCAGCGGATGCTACTCGTGGTTTAAGTTCGTCGTGAAGGCCTTCGTCGGCATCGTGCTGCTGGCTATCGGCATCGTCTTCACGGACCTCGGTCAGGTGGCGCAGTTAGTCACGCCCCACACCCGATGGCAGCAGGTCTACGCCTAGCTCTTTCAAAAACGCATTGTGCTTGGCTGTCGCTGTTTGGATGGCGTTCTCGATTTCGACCAGTTTCTCGTGGGTTGCTTCCAGCTCGATCTCTTCCTCGGCAGTCGCGGTGCTGATGTAGCGGGAGATGTTCAGGTTGTAGCCTTCCTCGGCGAT
>JBDNIB010000997.1:0-3564 GCA_041688535.1 Prosthecobacter sp. | reverse complement strand
CGCACGCACCTGGAAGACTTCCATCATGAAGGGGACATCGTCGTCCTGCTCGAACCACTCGCTGACGTGCTCGCGCTGGATGCTGGGGGCGAAGGGGCGAAAGGACTCGCGGCGCTTGATCTTGAGGTTGAGAATGTCCTTCATGTCGGCACGACGCGGATCACCCAGGATGCTGCGGTTGCCAAGGGCACGCGGTCCCCATTCCATGCGCCCCTGGAACCAGCCGATGACCTTGCCTTCGGTGATGGCGGTAGCGGTGGTCTGGCAAAGCTCGGCTTCATCGTCGATGCGGCGCACGGTGCAGTTTTCCGCCTGAATGTCGGCGCTGCGTGAATCGAGGAGCGTCTTGATTTCGGCGTCAGTGGTCTGGGGGCCGGTGTAGGCGTGGTCCATGACGAACCGATTAGTACGGGCAGGATTGCCCGCGCTACATTCCGACTGACGAGCCACGACAAAGGCGGAGCCGATGGCACCACCGGCATCACCAGCGGCGGCGGGGAGGTACATGCGCTTGAAGGGCGAGTTGCGATAGACTTTGCCGTTGGCGACGGAGTTCATCGCGCAGCCGCCGGAGAGCGCGAGGTTATCGCACTGGTATTTCGCATGCAGGGATTGCAGCAGGGCAAAGAACGCCTCCTCATACATGGCCTGGGCACTGCGAGCGAGGTCGTGGTGTTTTTGCTCCAACGCGGTCCCTTTTTCGCGCTGCGGGCCGAACAGCGCCTCCATGGGTTCTTTGCGATAGAGCGTGCCGACTTCCGGGGTGCAACTGTCCCAGGTGTAATGCACGTCATCGGTGTGATGGCGGAAGTACTGCAAGTTGAGTTTGAAGGTGCCGTCCGTCTGCACCTGCACGAGCTCGCGCATCTCCTTGAGGTATTTGGGTTCACCGTAAGGGGCGAGGCCCATCACTTTATATTCATCGCCGAAATACGGGAAGCCGATGAACTGGGTGATGACGGAGTAAAAAATACCCAGTGAGTGCGGGAAATACACGCGGCCGTCGATCTGGATGTCATTCCCCTTCCCCATGCCCCAGGCGGAGCTGGCGAAGTCACCAAAGCCATCCACCGAGAGACATACCGCCTCATCAAAATCGGAGACGAGGAAAGCGGAGGCCAGATGGGCCAAGTGATGCTCGATGCGATGCACCTGCGCCTTGAGGTGTTCGCCCGGAAATGCCGCCCGCACCGCGTCCTCAAAGCTGCCCGCTCGCTTGATGTTGCCGAGGCGTTTGAGAATGAGACTGAGACTGGGTCGCTTGCGCAGGACGTAGAGCGCACGGCGCAAGTTGTTGACCTTGGGATTGCGATTGATGGCGATGTGATCCACATCGCTGAGCTTGATGCCGGCGTCCGCGAGGCACCATTTCATCGCCTCTGTGGGCAAACCCGACCAGTGCTTGATACGGCGGAAGCGCTCCTCCTCAGCAGCGGCGATCAGCTTGCCATCCTTCACCAGCGCGGCGGCGGAGTCGCCATGATAGGCATTGAGGCCGAGAACGATCATGCGAAAAAAATCAGGCGGGCAAGCTGCCGCCATTGGTCGCACTTACTGCGGCCAGGCTTCGAGGCCGGGGTTGGAACGGCATTTTTCAAAAAGGAGCGCGACTGTACCACGCTCATTACCAGCGCAAAGAATAAACTTCATCCGCACGTTAACAGTTTGACACCAAGATGTGCTGGAATGTGCGACGAGACCCCGGCAAAGTCTGTCAGAGACTGTTTCCACTCACTTTTTGAGATGAACGCAGCCGTCAATTCCTTTACCAAGTGTGCCATGCCCTTTTTCAAATCATGCCCGACCGCCCTCTGCCTGTTGGCGGGGGCGTATTCCGCTGCCTGCGGACAGGACTCTACAGCCGCCGCCCAGCACCAACCGCATGTGAGCAGTCTGGGCACCAAGTTCGTGAGCGTGCCGGGTGCCACGGTGCAAATGGCAGCCTGGGAAACCCGGCTCTCCGAATGGAACGAGTTTTTGCGGCAGCGCAAACATCCGTGGTCCTTTCAGACGCATTTTGAACAAACGCCAGAGCATCCGGTGGTCGGCGTCAACCTTCAGGACGCTGTGGCATTCTGCAATTGGCTCACCGAGACTGAACGCGAGAAAAAACTGATCGACCGCTCACAAACTTACCGTCTGCCGAAGCCCGAAGAATGGGACGCTGCCGTAGGCTTGGCGCGTGGTCGTAAAAAGGTCGGTCTCAGCGCTGAAGACCGCATGCTGGACGACCGCGTCTTTCCCTGGGGCCAGGAATGGCCGCCGCCAGCCAAGAGCGGCAACTTTGCCGAAGGTGAGATCCCCGACTACAACGATGGCTACCTCTACACTGCGCCGGTGGGCAGTTTCACCCCCTCCACTACGGGCCTTTATGACTTGGCCGGCAATGCCTGGGAATGGACCCAGCCGATGGAAATCCGCGCCCAGCCGACTGGCATCCTGCGCGGTGGCTCCTGGGCCTATTTCCGGGCCGAATGTCTTGCTTCCGGTTATCAGTATGCCGTGCCAGCCGATCTGCGTGCGCCGACCATCGGCTTCCGCTGTGTATTCGATGACAAGCACCGCACCGCCAGCCTGCTGGCGGACTCCGAGGCTGAAGTCAAAAAAGAAGTTGAGGCACGCATGCTGGCGATGACTGAAAACCGAAAGGTGGATGCCTCCGCCATTGAGGAACTGCGCAAAAAAATGCAGAGCAAGAGTGATGATGACACCCCCCTGCCCGATCCAGCCACCCTTAAACCAGCGGCGGCGGACGGCAGCACCTTCCTCAACGCCCTGGGCATGCGCTTTGTTCCGCTCCAGGAACCCGGCAGCCCGCTCATCTGCGTCACTGAAACCCGCATGCGTGACTTCGAGACCTGGCTCAGCGACAGCGGACGCACCTGGAGCAACAAGCCCTCCTTCCTCCTTGGTGGAAGCCACCCCGCCGCCGGGGTTTCGTGGGATGATGCCGTCGCTTTTTGCTCCTGGCTCACTCAGCGTGATCGCGAGAGCAAACTCATCCCCGCCACCGCCTCTTACCGCCTGCCGAGCGATCTGGAATGGAGCCTGGCAGCCGGATTGAAAGACGAGCAAGGGGACAATCCCGCGTTGCGCCATCTGGGTGACAAAACACACTATCCGTGGACCACCCAGCCCGACGACTGGAAGCCACCCATGCAGGCGGCGAATCTGGACGCCACGAAGATTCCAGGCACCGGCGACAGCTATTCTTACACCGCCCCGGTGGACAGCTCGACACCGAACGCGCTCGGGCTGCATGAACTGGGCGGCAACGTCTCTGAATGGTGCGCTGATGCCTGGCCCAGCGCACCAGAGGAGCGCGTCACCCGCGGTGGCAGTTGGCTGGCCTATGACAAGGAACTGTTGCTCACCGCTGCCCGCGGTCACGCACTGAAAAACTCCGCCCTTGCCGATCTGGGCTTCCGCTGTGTGCTGGACCTTCGTGCCCCGTAAAGCCAGCCATGGGCACGCCTTCCGCCAGCGGCAACTCTCCTGACAATCTGAGCGGCGATTCAGGCGGATCTCGACGTGAGCAGCGCATGGTGGCAATGTTTTTTGCCT
>JBDNIB010000996.1:0-5078 GCA_041688535.1 Prosthecobacter sp. | reverse complement strand
GGTCGCGCAGGGAAGCTGCCTCACCAACAAGTACGCCGAAGGTTATCCTGGCAAACGTTGGTACGGTGGCTGTGAAGAGGTCGATAAAGTCGAGCAGCTCGCCATCGACCGCGCCTGCCAGCTCTTCGGCGCGAAATTCGCCAACGTGCAGCCCCACTCCGGCTCCCAGGCGAATGCCGCCGTCTATTTCAGCGTGCTGCAGCCCGGTGACAAAGTGCTGGGGATGAACCTCGCCCACGGCGGCCACCTCACCCATGGCAATCCCGCCAACTTCAGCGGACGCCTCTACAACTTCTGCCAATACGGCGTCAATCAGACGAACGAACTCATCGACTACGACGAACTCGCCGAGGTCGCCCTGCGTGCGCAGCCGAAGATGATCACCGCCGGTGCCAGCGCCTACCCGCGCATCATCGACTTCAAAAAGATGAGCGAGATCGCCAAAAGCGTCGGTGCTTACCTCTTCGTCGATATGGCCCACATCGCCGGACTCGTCGCCGGTGGCGCCCATCCATCACCCATGGAATACGCCGACTTCGTCACCAGCACCACGCACAAAAGCCTACGTGGCCCCCGTGGCGGCATCATCCTCACCAACAACGAAGACTTGGCCAAAAAGATCAACAGCCAGGTCTTCCCTGGCGTGCAGGGCGGCCCGCTCATGCACGTCATCGCCGCCAAGGCCGTGTGCTTCGGCGAATGCCTCAAGCCTGACTTCAAAGACTACACCGCCCAAGTTGTCAAAAACGCCCAGGCACTCGCCGCCGCGCTCAGCGCCCTCGGCTACCGCATCGTCAGCGGCGGCACGGACAACCACCTCATGCTCGTCGATCTCCGTCCTAAAGGCCTCAACGGCAAAATCGCCAGCGAGACGCTCGACAAAGCCGCCATCACGGTGAACAAAAACGGCATCCCCTTCGACACCGAGAAAATCACCCTCGGCGGCGGCATCCGCGTCGGCACCCCCGCCGTCACGACACGCGGTATGAAGGAAGCCGAGATGACTCAAATCGCCGCCTGGATCGACCGTGCGCTGAAAAACCGCGAGAACGACACCGTCCTCGCCGAAATCCGCCGCGAAGTCAGCGCGACGAATCAGCGCTTCCCGCTGCCGTGATTTGACGGAGCGCGGTTGCCCTCAGCCGCATTCGGAAAATGGCGTGTGGGCTCTGATTTAGCGCTTCACGAATGATCGGGAAGTGGGCCATGATGCTGGCATCATGGCCTCGCTTCTTTCCTCCATTTGCGGCACCTGCGGCCGGAATTATCAGTCCCTGATGCTGCGCGCGGCAAAGGCAGGCGGACCGCTTTCAGGCATGGTCGGGCTGGCGGCGGATTTGGGTACACCTGTGGCGGATTTCATTCTGTGGCTCACGATTGGCACGGCGGTGCTCACCTTGGTTGCCGACCTGCTTTGGTTTGGCGGGCATCAGCGTAAGCTCCGCGCGCTCTGGCAGACGGCAAGGTGACGCAGGAAGAGCTGGAGCAGGCCACGGAGCACAATGGATGGAGCGTGGGTTTTGCCTTCGGCCTCGTCTCAACCGTAGTGCTGTGCCTGTTCATGGGGGCGCAAAAACTCGCCGCCGAAGAGGACAAAGGTGTGCTTGCCACGTTGGTTCCAGTCTTGGGGCAAGTGCAAAAATCCTTGTTGAAGATCGAAAAGGATGTGGTGGAAGTGAAGGAAACGACGCAGCGCATTGAATCGAAGACGGAACAGGTGCTCACGAAGCTGGAGGACATGAGCGCGGTGTTTGATCAGGCCGCGAAAGGCGGCGCGCTCATCGCCAATCCCACGACGCCTGCGGAGCATTATCACAATGCGTGCATGCATGAGCTGAAGTCGGACTTCGCCAGCGCGCGCAAGAGTTACAACGCCTATCTGGCCAGCGGCGTCAAATTCATCGACCCGTATCTGGCCTACACGGACATGCTGAAGGTGCAGGACGGCCTGGCAGGCGCGCGCGAGGTCGTGGCGGCCATGCGGAAGAACAACACCAGCACCAGTTTGGAGATCGCCGCCGCCTTGTTGCTGCCAAAGGAGCGGCGCATCGCGGCTTTGAAGCAGGGCGTCGAAAAACACGTCGATTTCGCCCCGGCGGTGTACCTGCTGAGCCGCGAATACTCGGCGGAAAAACTCGGTGAGCAGGGCCTGGCCGACAAACGCGCGGAAAAGGCGCTGCTGGAGCAATTCCGCACGCTGGACAGCGCTGGAAAATTCCAGCGTTACGTCATGGACAAAAAGCAGGCAAAATCATGGCTCGAAGACGCTGAAGCGCGCTTGGCGAAACTCGCCGCGATGCCCACGACAGTGCTGGAAAACCCAGTGACGCTTTCAGCCAACCAGTCGAACCTGGGCTGGATGCTGAACCTCGGTTTTGCCGACTACAAAATCAAAAGTGTCGAGTACAAGCTGGATGGCGCGGCTGAGTTCAAAGCCACTGGCTTCGCCAACATGACCAACCCGCAGACTGGCCTGCCGATGCCAACGCAGACCATCATGGTCGCCACGCTTTCGCCGGGCGAGCACACGCTCGAAGTGCGCTACACTGACATGGCCGACTAGGTGAACGGCCCCTTCATCTTAAAGCTGAACACGGCTGTAGCTGCGCTCAAAACCGGTAAAAACATGCTGGACATGACCGCCACCTCCTGGCTCAGCATGCAGCAGGGCAATGTCTATTTCACCGGTGTGCTCACGCATCGTGGCATCCTCAAATCCATTCGCTACTCCTTCGACAGCGAGAAGCTCGATCAGGAGTTCCCTTTCTCGCCACCAAAACCCGGTGAAGGGCCGTATGAAATAGGCGACGGCCTGCCCTACCTCAAAGCGCCCGCCGGACTGAAGTTCGTGGCACTGCAACTGACCTTCGTCGATGGCACACAGTCGGAGGTGAAGAAGTATCCCGCTCCGTGACTAGTTTTTGCCTTCCGCAGGCTTCCAGTCGCCAGCCTTCGCTTCTCGAATGTCTAGGGCCTTGATGCCGGGGCGCGTGAACTCGATGCGGCGCTGGCGATAGAGTGCGCCGAGCGCCTGCTTGAAGGCTTTTTTGCTCGCGTCGAACGTGCGGCGGATGATTTCGGGCGGGCTGTCATCATCGAATTCGAGCCGGCCACCGTTGTTCTTGAGCACTTCGAGAATACGATCCGTTAGCGAGGCCACGCGCTGGTAGCCGGAGGCATCCAGGCTGAGGTCAATCTTGCCGCCAGGGTGAACCGCGCTGATGAAGCCCTTCAATTGTTGCCCGACCTGCAAGGGCGCTCCCACATTCGTGTGATAGAGCAGCCCCAGATGCGTGCCTTCGACGATGGCATTGTAGCCCAGCGGTGTGCGGGCGGTGACGAGCAGGGAAACCGGCTGCGCTGGCCTGAACGGAGGTCGCTCGCGGCTGAGATGCCGGTTCAGCCGCGTAGTGGCGATGATGCGGTCGGTTTTTTCATCCAGCAGGATGTAGGCGACGACCTTGTCGCCGACGTACACCTGGTCCGCCTGCTCACGAAACGGCAACAGCAGATCCTTGAGCAGACCCCAGTTCAAAAACGCGCCGACATTGCGGTTCACACTCACGACTTCCAGTGTCGCGAACTCGCCCACGGTGGCGAATGGCTGCTCCGCGGTGGCGACGAGACGATCTTCGGAATCACGGTAAATGAACACGTCCAGTGTCTCGCCCAGGCTCGTGCCCTTCGGGATGTAGCGGTTTGGCAGCAGGATCTCCCCATGCTCGCCGCCATCCAGATAGATGCCGTGCGGGGTGCTGTGGAGGACGATGAGTGAGTTGCGTTTGCCGATCTGCGCCATGATCCGCAGACTAGACGCGGCGTGGGATCAATCCAGCGGCTACTTCACCTTCACCACCACCATTTTCTCTGCATCACGGGCATAAAGCAGGCCGTTGGCGTACGCGGTATGGCTGCGATGCCCGGCGCGGGTGATCTGGCTGCTGTTCAGCAGTTGAAACTTTTCCGCCGTGGCTTGGATGATCCACAGCTCGCCGGATTCGTTGTGCAGCAGCAGTTTGTCGCCCACGAGGATCAGGGTGCCGCCACGGATGCTGTCCGGTGCTTCCCACGCGATTGTGCCATCGGCCACGGTGACGCAGCGCAGCGTCATGCCGCTCTCCTGGCGGCCATGCAGGCCATAAACATGCCCGGCATGATAAACGGGCGTGGTGTAGTGGCAGTCGAGCACGTCGGCCTTCTTCCACACGTTTTTGAAGGTGCGTGCGGCCTTGTCCCATTGCCAGAGAGCGGCACCGACATCATAAGCGGCGGAGAAGAGCAGCCGGCCATCGCCACATGGCACGGGCATCGCGGCGTTCACGGAGGCGTCAATGTCAGCGCGGAAGGGTTCATCGGCCAGCACCTTGCCATCGCTCACTTGCGCCAACACGATGCCGCTGCGGGTGAACCAAGCGCTCACGCGGCTGTCTGCGGGGATCAGCAGCGGCGATGAATAGCCCGCCTCATGGTCGGTGGCCTGCCACACCACTTTTCCTGTCTGCAAATCGAGCGCAATGATGCCTGCACCGCCTTTACCGCCGACATTGAGCAGCACCTTGCCCTCGGCGACAAGTGGCGAGCACGCACGGCCAAAGTAACCCTGGGGCGAGGCGAGTTCCGCGACGGTGTCGTAGCTCCACAGCAGGCTGCCTGTCTCAAAATCGAGCGCTTGCACGATGCCTTCCGGCCCATGCGTGATGATTTTCCCATCCGCGATGCACGGTACGGCACGCGGGCCGTTGTCGAACCCAAAATTGTCGCGATACGTCGCTGGATAGGCGTGTTTCCAGACGGGTTTGCCATCGGTGGCGTCAAGCGCCTCGGTGATCATGTCATCATTCTGCCGGTGGAACACGATGACGCGGCCCTTGGCGACGACCGGCCCGGCATGGCCGCTGCCAAGTTTGCGATTCCACAGAATTTGCGGCTCGGCCGTGCCGGTGGTGGCGGCCTCGTCTTGCGCGGTGGCGTTGCGCTGCGGGCCGAGGAACTGCGGCCAGTCGCCGGCGTGCAGGGTGGTGAATGCGCAGAGGAGAATTAGGAGTGGGCGCATGGTTTTTGAAGAGTGGGTTTAGCTG
>JBDNIB010000995.1:0-4445 GCA_041688535.1 Prosthecobacter sp. | reverse complement strand
TGGCGGCAATCAGCGGCCAGCAGGTGAGACATGTGGTTGTAGCGCGTGAGCGGGCGGTCACTGCCCGCCGGGGTGGTGTGCTTACCGTAAGCGAGCCAGTTGACGACCGCTCCGGTGAGCTGGCCCTGCTGATCCCGGCGTTCCTCAATGGTATGGCACTTCAAGCAGTGGCCGGTGGCAGGCGAAAGCGCTCCCTGGGCGAAACCAAAGCCCTCGCGCAATGTGGCGAGACGCAACGGATCTCGCACGTCTTCGAGGACGTGCTCCAACCAAGCTTTGAGCAGCGGATCGGCATGCCCGGTGGATTTGTAGTAAATGGTTCCATATTCGTGATGCCAGCCGCCTGAAGAGGTCCAGTTCATGCGGTCCAGCGGGTCCATCTGCGGGGCTGGCACAACAGCGGACGCGGCGGGGACTGCCGCTGGTGCACCAAAGGACTCCGCAGGCGCTGCCGGGGCACCGAAGGATTCACCAGCAGGCGGCGGGGCGGATGGCGCTGCAAAGGACTCGCCTGCGCCAGCGGCAGGCATGGCACCTGTAGCCGGGGCGGGTGCGCCGAAGGACTCTGCGGCATTGCCAGGGGCGGCAGGCGCGAAGCTTTCTCCACCAGCGGCCGACGCCGCAGCAGGAACAGCCGACGGCTCCGGCTTGCGGCCGCTTTCCTGGGGAGCTGCCGCAGGATAAACCCTGGCACGGAACGCATCGACCTCCTGCATGATCTTCAGGCATGTCTCCGCCCCCAAAAACTCGCGCATCTGGTCAAAGGCGTCTGGGGGCAGACCATTGATGAGCCCCTCCCTTTCGTCACATCCTGCGGCCGTGAGTCGGCGGACGATTTCAGCGTGGCCCACCTGGCCGGAGGGCGTGTCAGACGGGGTGCTGGCGCACAAGTCACGGAACAGCTCTTTCACGCCCCAAACCACGCGTTCCGCGTCCGCGACATGCTCCTGCTTGATGGCAGCGAGGTCATGCAGGAACACTTTCTGCGCGGCGAGCCGCTGCCAGGCTGCGCGGGCATCCTCTGGCAGGAGGTAAAGAATGAGCCAGGGAAAATCATTGGGCGCAGCCGCAGGCCAGACACCCAGCGAGCGCGGTGCTTGTTCAGCCTGAAGTTTGGCATTGAGTCCAATCACGTCCAACTGTGGGTACCCTATCACGGGCAGTTTGTTACCGGAGCGCGTGTCATTTTCATGGCAGGTGGCGCAGGCTTTCTCATAGGAGACGACGTTCATGGTGCCGCTGCTGCTGTTGGAGGCGTGGCAGGCGGCGCAGGAGAGGCTCTCCGTGTGCGGCGCAGCGGCATTGAAGCCGACTGGCACCCCTTGCGGCGTTTCCTTGGCCTGCTCCGGGAAGTGCTTCGAATAGTGGGACAAATGGTCGAAGAAAATGCGCGTGCGGCGGCTGGCTGGATAAGACAGGGCCGCAAACTCGGGATGACCGTGGGAAAAACTCTCAAACTGCTGCTGATGGCACCCCTGACATTGGCGGTTGGTGAGAAATTTGAGATCAGCCTTGAGTCCATGATGCTCGCTGTGACAGGAGCCACAGCCCAACTGCCCGCCGTCCGTCCCGGCCATGGCCGGGGGCTTTCCGGCCAGATAGGAAGCCATGCGCAACAGCGGGTCCGGACGGGATTCCCCTTTGCTTTTGGATTGGAGCTTTTGCGGGTCCATCGTGTGCGCGGCGAGGGCATACCGCCCGCCCGCCCCGCCAATCTCCTGATGACAACCCAGACACAGCCGACTGTCGGCGACGGCGCGGTGGTCGAAGTTCGCCACATGCATCGCCAGCAGCTTTTCGGGCCCCAGCCGCATGTCGCTGTGACACTGCTGGCAGTTAGCTTCGAGCGACGAATGCGCCGCCGTGAGCGGTCCGGGGTTCACGGCCACAGTGCCACGCCCGCCTTCCATCGGCTGATGGGCGAGCAGCGCGGCCAGCAGTGCCACGGTCATGATCACCGCCACCTTGCTCAGGATGCCACGCAGCCGACGCAGAGTAACCGCAGGCTGGCAGGGCGCGACGGTCCGGCAGCAGGAACCATCTTGCAGGGGGCCGTCTTGGCAGGGTTCCCCGCCGTGTGTCTCTACCCGGGTGCATTGCCACTGGCCGCCAATGCGGCGGGGCAGACATTCGCCTGACTTGCGGCCGTCAAACTGCATGCCCGCACGGCACTTACCGCCCGCGTCAGGCCCCAGGTAGCACGACTTCCCCTGGCACTCCGCCCCGCAGACCCAGCCCTCGTTAGGGCGGTCATAGGTGGTGTGCCGGTGCCGGATGTCCTGGAATTTGTCTGCCATGCGGGACGGGGGGTCAAAGTTTGCCACCATAGGCCAGCGCCACCCAGGTGTGGACCAGGGCAACAATGATCAGGCTGTAGGTGAAGGGGATGTGGACAAACAGCCACAGCTTGAGCAGGCGCTGCGCGGCGTTTTGAAAGTCCAGGTTGCGCTTGCGCTCCACACAATCGCGCAGTTGCGCCATGCTGCCGACGAGATCCGCGTCCAGATAGCGGCAGTACTCGTCCATGCGTCCAAGGATGCGCTGGGCATGGCGTGAGGGATTGCCTGCCAGGAGAAAGATACTGCTGCGGCACTGAAAATAAGGTGCCAGGGAGGCGAGGTAAAAACTGCCCATCGCGGTGGACCCGGATCTGCGCTCCGCCTCCTCCACAATGCCCTCCACCTCGGCGCGCAGCGCGTGCTGGTAGCGTGGGATGCGCTCATAGACCAAGGGTTCACCCGCACGCGTGATGGCCGGTGGCAGCAAGCGGGTGATGAACAGCCCCGCCACCCCGCTGAGCGCCACAATAACGAACAACACCGCCAGAACCGTCTCCAGCGCGCCGGTGGGGAGACGGAAGCTCAGATGCAGCAGAAACACCCAAACTGAGAGCCATCCGGCATAGATGTGAAATTGCAGCCAGGACGAGGCTTTCAGCAGCGGCAGCTTTTTGCGGCCATTGAACAAGGCCAGCGCCAGCACCAGCGCCAGCAGCGCGAAGCCGGTGTAGATCGCCGCCGGCCGCAGCGCAACCTTGAGCATGCGCCAGGCACCGTACGCCAGCACCATTACCGTGAGGCACAGCAAGGCGTTGCGGATTCGGCGGTGGGCAAAAAACCTCATCGTTTCAACCAGTTGGCCAGTTTGTCGGTTTCCTGCATGTCGAGGCGGATGAGCGTTTCATGCGGACAGGCGCGCACGCAAGCAGGCCCGCCCAGTAAGTCATGGCACAGATCACATTTCGTCGCACGCTGCACAGCACCTTCGGCGCTGAGGTTGGTCATGCTGCCGCGGCTGTCGAACACGATGCGCTGGCGGGCATCCAGCTTCACCGGAAACTGCGGCAGGCCCTGCTGATCGCGAATTTCCACCATCTGGATGTTGTTGTAGGGGCAGTTGTTCGCACAACTGGAGCAGCCGATGCAGGTGCGGTCATTGATGACCACCTCACCGCTTTCCTCCCGGTGAATCGCCCCGGTCGGGCATGGGATCATGCAGATCGGGTCATGGCAGTGCAGGCAGGCCTGCGTGATCTGGACACCCTCCAACTGGTCCCCCTGGCGGATGAAACGCGGATTGCCGTCATGCCCGGCGGCACAGGCACGCACGCAGTCGTCACACCGCGTGCAACGATCTAGGTCGATGAGCATGGTGGCACCGCCATTGATCGTGCGCTTGTCCATGAAGAACTCCACGGTCTCCGGCCCCAGCTTCGCCCGGACATCCTCCGAGAGGAGGTTCCTCCCGGCCTTTTCGCGGACATTCTCAGGCTCCAGTTTGCGCACCTCCGCCGCCGTCAGTTGCGGCAGGATGAGACGCTCAACCAAAACGGTGGGAATAACCAGGATGTCCACATACCCCACAGCGCGTAGCGAACTCTCGGCGGTCACCAACTCGCCTAGTTTACTGGCGTTTTGATAAATTTCCTTCAAGCCGTAGCACTGCCCCTTGCCCAGATAAGTGGTGGTCTGCTCCCCCAGGTGGTATTGGTGGCTGACCCGCACGAATCCCCCGCGCACGATGATCAGCCCGTTGAGATAATCCCCCTGCTGGAGAATCATGGGCTCCGTGCGCAGACGCTCCGCTGGCGTGGTGGAATCCATGAGTTGCTGGTAACTGCCATACCAGTCCATCCGGCCATGACGCTCGAACTCCGCCGCCGCCGCGATTTCATTCACCGCTTCCTGCGGCAGCCGCCGGATGATCTCCAAGGAGCGCAACAACGAACGCAGGCCATGCTCGCGGAAGCGCTGCTCAATGTGCGTCTTCAGTTCAGGCGCGTAATTCATCATGTCACGCAATCTCTGCTAGCGAATTTCCAGCACCTGCGTCCCTTCTTGGGCAGCGATGACCGTCGCCGTGCGCGGGCTGCGCCCCAAGGCGGCGATTTCTCCAAACAGCTCCCCCGGCTGGATGTCTTCCGTACGCCTTCCCTCCAGCACGCG
>JBDNIB010000016.1:0-1597 GCA_041688535.1 Prosthecobacter sp. | reverse complement strand
CCAGAAACACGGTGTAGGGGCAGGTCCAGCCGCACCAGATACGACCAAACAGCGAGGTGATGTAGAAGAGCGAAAAAGCGAGGCCGGTGACGAGGAAGAAGCCGATCCAGAGATCCTGCGTGGCCAACGTGAGGCCGAAGAAATGAAAGCGGCGCTCCTGCACGTCGAGAAAGACGGCGGGAAAGCCGCTCACTGGGATCCACGGCAGGGCGATATAGATGACCAGTAATGCCAGCGCTGCGACACGTCTCCAAGTGGTGAAGGGACCACGAACATCGGACGGATGGACAAACTTGCGTGAGCCGTCGGCGTTGATCGAGGAGAGCGAGTCGAGCGTGGGGGTGCTGGGTTTCATTTACTTGCCTATGGCAGGCGGAGGATGCCGAGGATGCCGAGGATGCCGATCCAGAAGTGGAAGTTCGCCCAGCTCGTGGAGTGCAGCTTCGTGCCATAGAGGCGCGGCGTGAGCCAATAGAACATGCCTGCTGCCATGAAGCCGTTCCAGCCCATCGCACCGGCGTGAACATGGCCGATGGTCCAGTCGGAGTAATGCGAGAGCGCATTCACCGCGCGGATGGAGAGTAGCGGCCCTTCAAAGGTGGCCATGCCGTAGAACGTGATCGCCGCGATGAAGAATTTGATCACAGGATCCGTGCGCAGTTTATCCCAAGCACCGCGCAGAGTGAGCAGACCATTGAGCATGCCGCCCCAGCTTGGCGCCCACAGCATCAGGCTGAAGAAGGTGCCGAGCATCTGTAGCCATTTCGGCAACGCCGTATTGAGCAGGTGATGCGGTCCCGCCCAGATGTAGAGGAACACCAGCGACCAGAAGTGGACGATGGAAAGGCGATACGAGTACACCGGCCGCTCCGCCGCCTTCGGCAGGAAGTAGTACATGATGCCGAGGATGGGAGTCGTGAGGAAGAAGGCGACGGCGTTGTGCCCATACCACCACTGCACCAGCCCGTTCTGCACCCCGGCGAAGATCGTGTAGCTGTGCGTCCAGCTCGTCGGGATCGACAGATGGTTCACGATGTAAAGCATCGCGATGGTGATGATGGTGGCGATGTAGAACCACAGCGCCACGTAGAGGGAGGGCTCGTTGCGCTTGGCCAGCGTCCAGAAGAAGTTCACTGAAAACACCACCCAGATGAGCGTCACGGCGATGTTGATGGGCCAGATGAGCTCCGCGTATTCCTGACCGCGCGTCAGCCCCAGCGGCAGCGTGATGGCGGCGCTCACGATGATGAGTTGCCAGCCCCAAAAGTGGATGTTGGAGAGCGTGTCCGACGCCATGCGTGCCTTGCACAGCCGCTGCGTGGAGTAGTAAATGCCAGCGAACATCATGTTGCCCACGAAGGCGAAGATCACCGCGTTGGTGTGCAGTGGGCGCAGACGGCCGAAGCTGAGTCAGGAGGTGAGATTGAGCTGATGGAAGTTCAACTGCGAGGCGATGACCACGCCCACCAGCATGCCCACGATGCCCCAGATGATGGAGGCAATCATGAAGCGCCGGACGGTACGGTCATCGAATTCGATCGTGATCTTGGAGGCGTTGGTAGTCATAGAGAGCGGCGGAAAAATCAGGAATGCGGTG
>JBDNIB010000994.1:0-4256 GCA_041688535.1 Prosthecobacter sp. | reverse complement strand
TTGTCCTTGTGCGTGTTGTAGTACTTCTGCCACATGTCCGCCAGCGCCTTCCAATTGTTGGCACCGACGTACAAATCAGTGACCTGGTCCATGGCGTAATTTTTCACATCGTCTGTCTTGGCCTTGTCCTCGGCGGCGGCGAAATTGATCGTCGCATTCTCATAATCTGTCTTCTGGTTGTAAATGTCTCCCAGAAGGGCATGCACCTGGCCAATGTTCTGGTCATTCGGCGCATCCTTGATGATGCTGAGCAGTTCTGCCTCCGCAGACTTCTTGTCGCCATCCTGGAAATTGATGAAGGCGATGCGGTAGCGCGCATCCACGATGTACTGGCCCTTAGGGTTCTCCTTGATGTACTTCTGGAGCGCCTTCATCACGCTCTTGTAGTCATTCTGGTAGAAGTAGCTCAGCGCGATGCGGTAGAGCGCGTCGTCTTTGTAAGCCTCCTCATTCGGGAACTCCTGGATGAGCATCTCGAAAGCGGTGCGGGCATCATCAAAGCGCTGCATTTCAAAGAGCACGCTGCCACGGAGAAAGCGCAGGCGCGGCTTGTCGGCCTTTGGAAAGCTTTCCGCCTTGGCAAACGCGTCCACGGCCTCTTTGAGCTGCTTATTTTGATAGGCCAGCATGCCATACATCTCGGAAACTTGGCCGATCTGATCGCTGTCAGGGAAATTGTCGATGAATTTCTGACACAGTTCGCGCGCTTCCTTGATGCGCTTGAGGGCTGCGTTCACCATGATCAGCCCGTACATGCATTTATCCCGCTGCGGGAAATCCTTGAAGTCATTGACAATGACCTCAAAGGCCAAGATCGACTGCCAGAGGCGGGAGGCATCCCCTGCGGTGCCGTCCTCACTGGGCGCTCCCATCTCCTAGTAGCAGCGCCCAAGACGGTAGTAGAGCGAGGCATCGTAGTCCGTGCGCTTCTCGATCTCCGCCATGATTTCCGTGTTGGCCTTGAGCTTGGTCTCGATCTCCTCTTTGCGCACGCCTTTGGCCGTCTTGAGCTGGGTTTCGAGCTTGGCCACCTGCTCTGTCTGGATGCGGGTGATCTAGCTTTTCTTGCGCACGAGCTGGTAGGCGCCCAGGGCTTCTTTATACGCCTTCTTTTCCATCATCTCATCACCGAGCTTGAGATAGATGTTGTTCATTTGGGCGATGCTGTCGCCGCCTGAGGCAAAATTGCGCACCTTCTCCATCAAGGTGCCAGCTTCCTCGAGCTTGCCGGTGGAGACATACAGGTTGGCCGCCATCATTGCCGCCTGGATGGATTCCGCGCTACGGATGCCGTCGGCCAGCACGGAGGAGAGAATTTCGAGCGCTTTGTCCTTGTCCCCCTTCTTGATCAGCGTGTCGGCAATCACCAGTCCTGCCTCCGCCTTTTTGTCAGGGGAGTTGCGCACCACCTCCGTCAGCGTCTCGATGCCCTTGTCCTCCTGCTTGCTGGCAATGTAGGAACGGCCCAGCGCCATGCGCACATCAATGATCGCTGCGCCTTGGGGAAACTCCTTGATGAATGCCTCCAGCGTCTCGATGGCCTTTGGATAGTCGTTCAAATTGTAGTAACAAGCACCCTCAATGAACATGATCGCCTCGAAAGGCTTGTTGTTCAGGTTCTTCTTGGCCTCGGTCAGTTTCGAGAGTGCCTCTTGGTATTTCGCCTCGGCAAACAGGGTGCCGGCGGTGTTGACCAACGCCTCGGTCTCCTGCTGGATGTTCAGAGCAGCGGGCGCGGCAGGCGGGGCACCGGGAGCAGGCGGCGGTGCTTGGGAAAAAGCAGGCGTGCTGAAGGCCAAGGCCAGGGCGGCGCAGAAAATCGGTCTCATGTGTTGCAGAATGCGTTCCTTTTCCCCACAGAATACGAATGAACCCACTGGACGCGCAAGCTTGGAGTTGCGTGGGGGCGCACAATTATTTGTGCCGACTGTCGGGGCTGCGTGGTTGGCTGGCATTTTCGGAAGGAATTTTGAGATTAGCAGGATGGATATTTTTGTCACGGGAGAAAAAACAAAAGGACAAAATCTGCCCATCGCGCCCCCCTGCGTGACATCAATTCTGCATTCGACATTCCGCATTCGTCATTCATCCATCCTCCCATGCCTGATCCTGTTCTCGAAGTCACTGACCTCACTTTCCGCCGTGGCCGCCCCATTTTAAAAGGCATCTCCTGGCGGGTCGATCCCGGCCAGCACTGGTGCATCCTCGGCCCGAACGGCTGCGGCAAGACCTCCCTCATCAATCTCATCACCGGCTACGATAGCGCCACCGGCGGCACCCTGCGCATCGGCCGCAGCGTGTTTGGCGAAGACGACTGGCGCGAGGTCCGCCGCCGCGTCGGCCTCGTCACCAACACGCTCACCACCTATCTGGAGAGCGGTGAACCGGTGCTCAATGTCATCGCCAGCGGCCGTGAGGCCAAGCTGAACCTCATTGAGGCACCCACTCCCGCCGTGCTCCGCCAGGCCGCGCGGCTCCTCGCTCAACTCGGTTGCGCTTATCTGCGCGAAGCCCTCTGGGGGCCACTCTCCCAGGGCGAAAAGCAAAAAGTGCTCATCTGCCGTGCTTTGATGGCCAAATTCGAAGTTCTTATATTGGATGAACCCTGCGCTGGACTCGACCCTGTCGCCCGCGAGCACTTTCTGCAATGGATGCATCAGCTCGCCACGCAGCCCCGCTCCCCTGCCCTTGTCATGGTCACTCATCACGTTGAGGAAATCCTCCCCTGCATCACTCATGTGCTCCTGCTGCGGGATGGCCGCGTGCATGCCGCCGGGGCCAAGGCCGCCATCCTCACCAGCGCCAATCTCAGCCACATTTACGGCTTACGCGTGAAGCTCCGCCGTCATGGCGAGCGTTACGCGCTGCGGCTTGCTTGATCACTTTCACGCCACCTCTCGAACAACCCATGACACGCACAGGAATTCTCGCAGGCGGCAACTTCATCATCGACCACGTCAAGCTCATCGACGCCTGGCCGTCGCAGGACATGCTGGCCCTCATTCAGAGTGAAACCTCCTCCAACGGCGGCGGTCCCTACAACGTCCTCAAAGATCTCGCCGCCATGCGTTGCGGCTATCCGCTCACCGCCGCTGGACTCGTCGGCAAAGACGCGAATGGCGACTGGATTCTGCGCGACTGCGCAGCCGCAGGCATCGACATCACCCAGCTTCATCAAACCGACGCCGCCCCGACGAGTTACACCGATGCCATGACCGTCACCGGCAGCGGTCGCCGCACCTTCTTCCATCAGCTCGGCACCAACGCCCTCCTCAGCGCAGCGCACTTCGACTTCACCCGCACGCAGGCCAAAATCTTCCACCTCGGCTACCTCATGCTCCTCAGTGAGATGGACCGCCTGCTCGACGATGGCCGCAGCATCGCCAGCCGCGTACTGGAAGCCGCGCAAACCGCCGGACTACTCACCAGCGTGGATCTCGTCAGCGCCGACCACCCGCAGTTCCGCCAGATCACCGCCGCCTCGTTGCCCTTCACCGATTTTCTCATCCTCAACGAAATCGAAGCTGGCAACGCCACTGGCCGCGACCTCAAATCCTCACCGCCCGACCTCGATCAGATCCAACTCGCCGCACAAACACTGCTCAATGCAGGTGTCCGCCGTGAAGTCATCATCCACTTTGAAGCCGGAGCCGTGGTGGCCGAAAAAACCGGCATCGTACATCATCAGCCCTCACTCAAGCTCCCCGCCGGCTTCATCGCCGGAGCCACCGGCGCGGGCGATGCCTTCGCGGCCGGCTACCTCCACGGCACCCACGAAAACTGGCCCATCCCCGAGCGCCTCAAGCTCGCCGTCTGCACCGCTGCCGCCTGCCTCACGCACCCCACGCCTTCGCGGGGATTAAAGTCCGTCGCCGAGTGCCTGAAGCTGGCGGATGAACTGAGATTTCGAGACTGAACAGCTTTGTGCTCGCACATGCAGCACCTGCATGCTAAACCGCGCGCATGCCCTCCCCACTCTTCAATCTCTCCGGCAAAACAGCGCTCGTCACTGGCGGCAGCAAAGGTCTTGGCAAGGCAATGGCACGCGGCTTCGCGGAAGCGGGCGCGGATGTGTTCATCTCCAGCCGGAATGCGGATGAGTTGACGGCTGCGGCGGCTGAAATCGGCGCGGGATTGCAAGTGAAGGTCGAATGGATGGTCGCTGACATGGCGGATCGTGCTGCTGTGAAAGCGTTGGCCGTGGAAGCCGAGCAGCGGCTCGGCAAAATCGACATCCTCGTCAACAACGCGGGCAT
>JBDNIB010000993.1:0-3786 GCA_041688535.1 Prosthecobacter sp. | reverse complement strand
CTGGGACGTTCTGAAATGATGCAGGCGCTGGCTGATTACGAGCCGCCCAAGCACCGCTGCGAGCTGGTGCGCACTTTGCGTGAACGTGAATACATCAACGACTCCAAGGCCACTAACCTGCATGCGCTGGAGGCCTGTCTGCGCTCGCAGGAGCGGCCCATCGTGCTGATCGCCGGCGGTAAGGACAAGGAGCTCGATTACACGCCGCTGCGTGCCAGTTTGAACGGCCAGATGCGCGCCATGGTGCTCATCGGCGAGATCGCGGGGCAGCTTGAGCAGACGTTTGGCGATCTGCTGCCCTGCCAACGCGCGGCGGACATGGCGGCGGCCGTGCGCCTCGCCACCGACCTTTCGCAGGCGGGTGATGCGGTCATCCTCAGCCCCGGCACCTCCTCTTTCGACATGTACACCGGCTACGCTCAGCGTGGCGAAGCATTCCGCACTGCGGTGGAGGCATTGATATGAATTTTAAATCCCGCCAGCACGCCCACTCGAAGCCCTATGTTCTTATGAAGACGAAACCACAGCCTAAACAAAAGAAACTGCTGCTGAACCTGATGTCTGGCGAGCGCCAGCGTCACAGCGTCGCGCTCGTCACCGAAGAAGGCGAGTGGAACCAGCACGAGCCGAACACTGGCATGGCGCGCATGTTTGTCGTCATGTTGATCGTGCATGTCATCCTCATCGTCTGCATCATCGCCTATGACTTCATGGATGACGGTGAATCACCGCAGCAGGCCGTGACGCAGGCGGCCCGCGCCATGAGCACCGCCTCTGGCCTGCCGCAGGCCGCTCCTGGCGTGGTCAACGCCCAGGCCCAAGCCGCAGCGGACACGCAGGAGTATGACAAGTACGAGATGCGCTCGGGCGACTCGCTCAAAAACATCGCGGTGAAATTCGGCTCCACTGAGGAGGAGATCACGAAGCTGAACATGATCGACAAAGGTCTGCAAATCGGCCCCGGTACCATGCTCCGTGTGCCAAAGCAGCCCGTGCTGAGCGCCATTCCCGTCGATCCGAACACCCTGCGGCCCATGACCGCCGAGGTGCCCAAGGCCGTCCCTGCGCAGGATCAGCCGCCGGTGACGAAAGTACCCAGCGAGGCCGTAAAGCCAACGGAGGCTCCGGCGAGCCTTGCCGCCGCCACGCTGACTCCCATGTCTCTGGTGGTGCCTGGAGATCTGCCGCCGACCACCAGTTCGCTGGCCGCTGCCGCCGACACCCCGGCGACGGCTCCCGCACCGCCGCCCGTGGCAGGCACCGCGCTCCCGCCACCAAGCAATCCGCACGTCGTTTCACTGCTCCAAGAAAACGCGCCGGTGAAAACCACGCCGAAGGCCGAGCCACCGAAAGTCACCAAGGCTGAACCGCCGTCGCTGGCCAAGCCCCGTCCGGTGCTGCCACCGACGCAGATGCTGAAAAAAATCGCCGAGGCTCCCCCCACGCCGAAGAAGTTGGAACCCGTGAAAAAGTCGGTCACAGAAGCGCCGCCGAAAGCCCAGCCCAAGACCGCGCCAGCTCGCACGCACTCGCTGCAGTCAGGCGAGACGCTCTACCGCCTCGCGTCGAAGTACGGTGTCTCCGTGGACGCCATCCAGAAGGCCAATAACATCAAAAACCCGAACGCGATGCGCGAGGGATTGAAATTGGTGATTCCGGCGAAGTGATACCCCGCCATGGCCAAACGCTCCATCATCCTGCTCATTCTTGCGGTGCTCTCACTGATCGCGCTGGGCATCACCATGCTGGCGAGCACGACCTTTGAGATCGCGCAGGAAGGCGGGGAGGATTATGTCACGCTCTGGCGGCAGCTCGCATGGCTGGCGGTGGCGCTGGTGGCTTGCGTGATCGCGGCAGTGGTGGATTACAATGCTTGGATGCGCTGGCGCTGGCACATACTGGTCATCGCGGCGGTGCTGCTGGCCCTGTGCTATGTGCCGATGATCGGGGTGAAGATCAACGGCTCCAAACGCTGGATCGGGCTGTTCAGCCTGCGCATGCAGCCCTCCGAGTTTGCCAAAATCGCCTTGATCATCGCGCTGGCAGGCTGGTTCGCCACGCACGCGGCGCTCACCCGCACCTTTGTGCGCGGCTTTCTGCTGCCGGGATTGATCCTGATGGGGATTGTGGCGCTGATTGGCTGTGAGTTCGACCTCGGCAGCGCTTTGCTGGCCGCACTGGTTGGTCTGGGCGTGATGTTTCTGGCTGGCACGAAGATGCGCTACCTCGCCATCATTGTCTTGCTGGCCGGTGGCGGGTTAGCTGCAGGCATCCACTACCTCCCCAATCGGCTGGAGCGCATCATGGTCACGTTTGACCTCGAAAAGCACAAAGAGGGCCTCGGTTTGCAGCAGTGGGTGTCCACGCTGGCTTTCGGTTCTGGTAGCATCGAGGGCCGCGGCCTGGGCGCGGGGCGCATGAAGCTGTCCTACCTGCCGGAGGCGCACACGGACTTCATTTTTCCCATGGTGGGAGAGGAACTGGGCCTGCGCGGCACGCTGGCGGTGGTGCTGGCCTTTGCCATCTTCGTCATGGCCGGGATGGTCATCTCGGCCTATGCGCCGAACCGCTTTGGCAAGCTGCTGGGCGCCGGGCTGACTTTTTTGCTCGGCATGGAAGCGTTGTTAAACATGGGCGTCACAACCGCTATGTTGCCCAACAAGGGCCTGCCGCTGCCGTTCGTCAGTTATGGCGGGTCCAGCTTGGTTGCTGCGATGGTCGCGGTCGGTATCCTCATCAACATCCATCGCCAGGGCGTGCATCTGACCTGGGATCAGCTCCCCGTGATCCGCCGAAAGCGCCGCTGGACGCCCCAGTTGTGAGCCTGTGCTTCACGGCCCCTCAAGGAGTGACGGCATCCTGCCGTCAGCTTCAGTTGCATGATGGCAGGATGCCGTCACTCGTGCGCGGTGGAGCGCCACAACCCTCCGAGGTGGCAGACCTCGGCCATCTGGAACCGTGTTCAGGGTGAGAATTTGAAGTAACTGCGTCACCGCGAGGCGGGGTGGAGAGCAACGGAAGAGAACACGATTCGGCTACAACAGAACGACGAGCCTGCTGGTCAATGGCGAAGTCCCGCTGCGCAAAGCAGCGGACCGGGACGCGGAGATACGGCACCTGTCGCGGCGACTGTTGGGGTGGTTGGTGGCAGTATGTCAGGGAAGGGGTAGTGTCGTGAACACAGGAGGCCCGCAGGGGAGGACTGCCGTGTGTGGCAGCCGTGCGGGAGTCAGAGCCATCATAGTAGCGGTGAAGCGAGTAATGATCGTGGAGCGAAGGGTGGCAGGAAGGAGAACTCGTGATGGGCGACAAGCAGCCAAAATCAATGCGTTAGTGCCCTTCGGGCTGATCGGCGCATGGCGAGAGACTGCTGCAAAGCGTGCAAACGAGTGCGGAACACAGCCAAAACAAAGGCTGGCCATTGGATGGATTGCCTCATGCATCCAAAGGCTTCGATGAACTGTCTGCTGAAAAAGGAGAGCAATCTTCGAGGCAGCCGCTTGGCAAATCCGCGCTTTGCGTGATCAGAGAGGGCCTGGGTGGAACAGCGTACATGAGCAGAGCGTTATCATGCCGTGGTCATCCTATTTGACCACGAAGAAGTGCTGCCACTCTTCGTTTCGTCATTCTGAATTCGTCATTTCAATCTCATGCTCCCCGCCCGTGGGGCCAATCCACGGGTGCAGAAATACGTCGCGCAGTTGGCGGAGGCACAGCAGGCCGGGTTCGATCCCGCCTTGGTCGCGGCGGAGGCCGTGGCGCACGTCGGCCGCACCGGGGCTGCCG
>JBDNIB010000123.1:0-16609 GCA_041688535.1 Prosthecobacter sp. | reverse complement strand
CTGGCCGAAGAACAGGGTCCACCTCAGATGTTCATGGCCTCCATCGTCTGGATTCGATCCAAAGACGGGGGCGAGTAGCTGCTATCCAAAGAACGGCGCGAGCACGTTCCGTGCGACTTTGAGGGCTTTCATGCGGCCTTCCAGTGTTTTGCCGCCATCATAGCGGCACGTCGAGTCCTTCGGCCTCGGCGAGTTTTTTCTGATTCCCGTCGAAGGTCAAAAACTGTACGGCCCCCAACTTCAGCGCCCCCGCCACATGCAGCACGTCAAAGCCACGATGTCCTCCTGTCAAAGTATGCGTGGCGGACAGACGTTTGGCCTCGTTCACGACGGAGGCGAGATTGCACACCTCCACCCGCACCCGCCCGGCGGCCCGATCCGCTTCGTATTGTGCCCAAAAGACACCGGCCTGACCCGCGAGGAGGCGTTTGGAGAACTCCGCAAATCGAAGGGCGTTGCCCAGCTCGTAGTCTGCCAGTTCAGTGACGAAAACGGCGCTTTTGCTCCGGCTCGACCACGCCAAGGCGCGGGGCGAATGAACGTCGTTTCCATAGAGCGAAAACAGAAAGCTGGTGTCCGCGCAGACTACCATCGCTCCCCCGCCTCCGTCAAAGTCTGGGCCGATTCTTCTGCGCTCAGCACCCGTTCAGCCGAGCGATCCCGCATCACCGCCGCACTTTGCGACCAATCCACGGCGGCATGAGTGGAGTCGGGTTCTGGACACAGTCTCGCGATGGACTTGCCCCGCTGCGTGATCACGATCTCTTCCCCGGCAGCAATCCATGACAGCAGCCGGGTGTAGTGGATGCGCAGATCTCGAACGGTTGCCGTTTTCATGGTGCTACGAATTTGAAGCACTCGATTTGATTGTCAAGCTCCACGCCCACACGCTCCATCAATCCACCGAAGCCGAATCCAATCCGAAGTCAGCCTCACCGTCTTCATCAACGACCTCGAACTCGCCCTCATACGCCAAAACGAGCGCGAACTGCGCATCGACAAAACACCCGCCGCCGAATTCGACGCCCAAATTCACGCCTACCTCGCCAAAACCTTCGTCGTGACCGATGCAGCGGGCAAAGCAGCCAAGATCGAGTGGGTGGGTCGTGAGATCGACGAGGAATCGAAAAAGAGCGGCGATCCGACGGTGACGTTGTTCTTCGAGAGCGCGCTGCCGGGTGGACTAGTCGGCACAAGGCTGTAACACGCGGTCTTTAATGATTTGTTCAAGGATCAGGCCAATCTAGTGCGTTTGCAAAATCAAGGTGTAAAACGTCAACTATCTTTCACCTCGAGTATCAACAACCTTGAGCTTCGATAAACAATTTCACACATGCAGGATTCACATGAACATTAGCGCATCTTGTCTTTTTCGATTTTCCACCAAGATCGAGTATCTCGAGGACATACTGCTGCATGGGTTCGGATTCCGTCGATGTATTGAGGAAATGGCCGTCAAATCATATCGAGGTGATCCATTTGGAGATTTAGGCGTAGTGGTCGACCAATTACACTCTTTTGCGATTTGTTTCTGTGATTTGCCACTAAGCCAATCGCAAGACCACAGCCATCAATATGGGCAGTATGGAATTGGAATGAAGAAAGCATGGGCAATCGGGCAGGGCATATCTCCCGTTCGGTATTATCATGCGAACAGCCCATTTCAGGCAGATGAAAGAGCTAGACTGATGTTAGACGTTCAAAAGTATGCCAGAAGTTGCGGAAACAGCTTCATTGGAGTTCTACAAAGAATTATGCCCGGAATGCCAACGGACAAAGAATTGGAGGAGCTGCCTGAATCGGTAAAGAGCCTCTTAAAAGAGATGGATGATCATGTGATTGACTGGCTCGACCAGTTCTATGGGGCGTTTCATTTCACCCGCATTCAAGAAGGTAGGTGGGAAGATCGTGTCACGGGTGAAATAAAAACGCGACATTTTTATGATGAGCGTGAATGGCGGATTGTTGCGTTAGGAGAACCTAATCCGTTAAGATTTCAGTGGTGCGACATCCAATATATTCTTGTGACAACAGTGGGTGAACGAAAGAGAATTGGGGAGCTTTTGCTACAGAGCTCTCATGAACTCGGAATAGATGATCCCACCACAGTTTGGGCCAGAATCCTAATCGGCCCCGAGTTGCTTGCCAACGTATAGAATGCGGTAAGCAATTCACCCAAAGAACGGCGCGAGCACGTTCCGGGCGACTTTGAGGGCTTTCATGCGGCCTTCCAGTGTTTTGCCGAAGGTGTCGTCTTCGACTTCGATGCAGAGGGGGCCGGTGTAGCCGATGCGCATGAGTTCGGCCATGAAGGCGGCCCAGTTGATGTCGCCGTAGCCGGGGATGCGGGGCTGGTGCCAGTTCAACGGGAAGTCGAAGCGGCCGACTTCGTTGAGAGCGGCGCGGTTGATTTTGACGTCCTTGGCGTGGACGTGGAAGAGGCGGGATTTGAACTCGGCCAGCGGGCTGAGCGGGTCCATGTCCTGGAGAATGAAGTGGCTGGGGTCGTAGTTGAGGCCGAAGTTCTTCGAGTCGATGTCGTTGAACGCACGCCGCCAAATGGCGGGTGTGGTCATGAGGTTTTTGCCTGCGGGCCATTCGTCGCGGGTGAAGGACATGGGGCAGTTTTCGATGCCTATCCGCACGCCGTGATTCTCGGCGTGGTTGAGGATGGATTTCCAGATTTTCAGAAAGCGCGGCCAGTTTTCATCGACCGTTTTGGTCCAGTCGCGACCGACAAAACCGGTGACGAGATCCAGACCGAGCTTGGGAGCGGCGGCGATGACTTTTTTGAAGTGGGCGACGGCGACGCGGGAGGTTTCCGGGTTCGGATCGAGCATGTTCGGGTAGTAGCCGAGCGCACTGATGCTGACGCCCTGATCCTGGCACTGGCCGAGGATGTCTTGAGCCTTGATTTTCGTCAGACCGATGACGTCGATGTGCGTGACGCCGGCGTATTTGCGCTCCGCCTTGCCGACGGGCCAGCACATGACCTCAATGGTGGAGAAGCCTTCGTGCCGAGCGAAGTTGAGGACGTTCTCGAACGAGAGTTCGGGGAGGATGGCGGTGACGAAGCCGAGTTTCATTCGAGGAGGAGGTAAGAGGTGAGAAGTCAGAGGTGGAAGGGACATCTCACGTTTGACTTCTCACATCTAACGGAGGCGGTGAACACAAAAAGGGGCGGGATTCTGAGTCCCGCCCTTTTGAAGATGATTGTTACTTCGTCTCTGCAGCCGCGAGGTCGCGGCTGCTGGTGAGGACTTTGTCCACGAGGCCGTATTCGGCGGCCTGGGCGGCGGACATGTAGTTGTCGCGGTCGGCGTCGCGTTCGATTTGTTCGACGGACTTGCCGGTGTGGTGGGCGAGGATGCGGTTGAGGCGCTTCTTGAGGTTGAACATGTATTCGACGGTGCGTTCCACGTCGGATGCGGTGCCGCGTGCGCCGCCGGAGACCTGATGGATCATGATGTCGGAGTTTGGCAGGGCGTAGCGCTTGCCTTTGGTGCCTGCCGCGAGCAAAACGGCGCCCATGCTGGCGACGAGGCCGATGCTGTAGGTGCAAACGTCGCAGGTGAGGAACTGCATGGTGTCATAGATGGCGAGGCCAGCGGTGACGCTGCCGCCGGGGCTGTTCACATAGATGTTGATGTCCTTCTTCGGGTCCTGCATCTGAAGGAAGAGAAGCTGGGCGATGATGATGCTGGCCATGGTGTCATTCACCTCGCCGCTGAGGAAGAGGATGCGGTCCTTCAGCAGGCGGGAGTAAATGTCATAGGCGCGTTCGCTGCGGCCTTCGGTTTCGATGACGGTGGGGACCATGTAGCTGGCGTGTGGGGCGATGACGGAGGGGAAATCGGAGTGGGATGACATGAGAGCTGGAATCAAGAGGTTGGGGGGAGGAAAGTCAAACGCGGGAGGAGTAATGACGAATGTCGAATGCAGAATGTCGAATGGGTGACGGTTCTACGTCTGTGAGGTGCTGGTGAGCTTCAATCCGATGATGCCAGCGACGATGAGCACGATGCAGACGAGGCGCGCGGCGGTGCGTGGCTCATCAAACACGAAAATGCCGATCAAAGCGGTGCCGACCGCGCCGATGCCGGTCCAGATGGCATAGGCGGTGCCGATGGGCAGGGAACGCAGGGCGAGCGAGAGAAAGAAGAAACTGGCGATCATGAGCGCAGCGGTGATCACACTGGGCCAGAGCCGCGTCCAGCCGTCCGTTTGCTTCAAGCCGATGGCCCAGGCGACTTCGAGCAATCCGGCGATGATGAGATGAAACCAGGGCATGAAGATGCTCTACGCTTCCACAAGGGAAACCGACACGTTTATCAGCGCGGCGTTACCGGACGGCACTTTGGCGGCGCGTTGCTTGCGGCGGGAGACAACGTCTTCGCGTTTGGTGCGGACGCGGGCGGCGTCAGAGCTGCGGCTCTGGGCGGTGAATTCAGATTCCAAGGCGGCGAGCACCTCAATGTAGCGGTCGTACAGCGGCAGCGAGGCGGCGTCTTTTTGCTGGGCGTAAGTTTTCTCGGCGCTGCGGTAAGTATTACGCAGTTTCACCACGGTGCGGTGCAGTCCGGTGGGGTCGATGGACGGCATGAACTTGTGCGTGGTGAAGCGCTGTTTTTCCTCGCGCAGGGCGATGGCTTCATCGAGACGGCCGGCCTTCGTGGCATCTTGCATCGCACGATTGAGCGCAGAGGCGTAGCCGGTGCCCAGCGTGGTGATCTGATCGGCATAGGCGGCGTTCACATCACGCTCGAAAGCAGTCTGAAACTGCGATTCCAGCAGGGCTAGGCGGTCGGCGACCGGCTTAGCGCTGTCAGCGGGCGTCGAGGGCGGCACTGGCGGCGTTATTTTCGGCGGTGTGACGATGGCGGGTCTGCTGGTGGTGATGGCTGGTTTGATGACCGGCGGTGGTGATGGCGGTTTCGATGTGCCGGCCGGGGGCGTCATCGAAGGAGGTGGAATTTTCTCGGGCGTGGTGGGGGCAGGGGTTGCAACAACCGCAGGCGCAGCATTCGGCTCGAACGGATTGGGCACGTCAGCGGGTTGCTGGCGATTGACGATGAACCAGCCGCCGCCGCCGAGCATGAGCAGCGCGGCGATGACATAGGGGAGGGTGGAGCTTTGCGCCGGCTGTGGCGGCAGGTATGGCTCTGGTTCCGGCAGCGGGCGGCGCTGGGGCGCGGAGCCGGGATTACGCGAGGAGGGGACCACAGTGCGCCCAGGAGTGTGCGCCTGTTGTTTGGGCAGCGCGGCGCTGGTTTCCTTGCCATGCTCCACCCGCGGCGTGGTCAGGATCACGTCCAGTGCCATGCGCAGTTCGTGGCTGCTTTGATAGCGCTCCTCGCGGTCGTGCTCTAGGGCACGGCGAATGATGCCGTCGAAGCGCGGATCAATGCTCTGAAACTTCTGCGACGGCATTTTGAACATGCCGCGCGGAATATCACCGGTGAGCATCTGATACAGCATGACGCCCACGGCATAAATGTCCGCGCGGCCGTCCACCTCCGTGCCAAGAGTGAGCGTTTCGGGCGCGACATAATCCGGCGTGCCCATAGCCATGCCGGTCTGGGTGAGGCCGGAGTTCAGTGAGTTGTCCGTTAGTTTGGCGAGGCCGAAATCGGCGACCTTGATGCGGCCCTCGAGGTCGATGAGCACATTCGAGGGCTTGATGTCGCGATGGACGATGCCCTGCTTGTGCGCGTAGCCGAGCGCGTCGCACAAGTGCGCGGTCACGGCCAGCGCGTGCTCGGGCGGCAGGCGGCCCTCGCGGGCGATCATGCGCTGCACATCGGTGCCATCGACGTATTCCATCACGAAGTAGAGCTGGCCGTCGGTGGTGCGGCCGAAATCATACACGCTGACGATGGCCGGGTGGTTCATGCGCCCCATGAGCCGCGCCTCGTTTTTGAAGCGTTCGGCAAAGGCCGCGTCTTGCTTTTCGATGGCGGGCGGGAGCAGCTTGATCGCCACTTGGCGGTCTAGGCTGAGCTGCACGGCATTTGTACACCGCGCCCATGCCGCCACGGCCAATGAGCATGCTCACTTCAAACTGCGGCAGCATGCGCTGCAGCTCTTGCGGCTCCCAGCGCCAGGCACCGCCCGTGGTCTTGGGCGGAGGCGTGGAGTTGGCAGGATCATTCATGGCGGCTTGAAAAACGTACGGTCAATCCAGTAAAAAGACCACCAGTCCTACGAGAATCTGCCCGGAAGCACAAGCCTCGAGACATGGAAATACGCGATGGGTTGATTTCTGTGACAGACTCGCCTAACTCCGCGCCCCATGAATGAAAGTCTGAAGGTTCTGAGCGGTTCCGCGCACCCCACGTTGTCAAAGGCCATTGCCCACAACCTGGGCATTGATCTGTGTGCCGCCGAGCTGACGACCTTCCCGGACGGCGAGACCTTTGTGCAAATCCACGAAAACATCCGTGGCAGCGACATTTTCATCGTGCAGCCGACCTGCCCGCCGACGAATCAAAACCTGATGGAACTGCTCATCATGGTGGACGCCGTGCGCCGTGCTAGCGCTGCACGCATCACCGCCGTGCTGCCGTTTTTTGGCTACGCCCGCCAGGACCGCAAGGACCGCCCGCGGGTGCCCATCACAGCGAAGCTCGTGGCAAACCTGCTGGTGGCCGCTGGCGTGAACCGCGTGCTCACCGTCGATCTGCACGCGGGTCAGATTCAGGGTTTCTTCGACATTCCCGTGGATCATCTGTATGCCGCGCCGGTTTTGATGAAGGCCATCCGCGAACGTGAGATCAGCGATCTCGTGGTGGTCTCCCCCGACGTCGGCGGCATCAAGATGACGCATGCTTTTGCCAAGGCGCTCGGTGCGCCCATGGCCATCGTCGCGAAAAACCGCGTCAGCTCGGAGGAGGTCGAGGCGCACAGCGTTATTGGTGATGTGGCCGGCAAAAACGTGCTGCTCGTCGATGACCTGACCGAAACCGCCGGCACGCTGACCGCCGCTGCCGAGCTGCTGCTGAAACATGGGGCCAAAAAAATCTACGCTGGCGTCTCCCACGCCGTGCTGGGGGACAAAGGGCATGCCCGCATCGAGAAATCTCCCATTGTCGAGCTGCTCTCCACGAACTCCACGCCCCACGCTACGGGAGAGAAAATCACCCAGCTGGACATCGCGCCGCTGCTCGCCCAGGCCATCGCCCGCATCCATGGGAACGAGTCCGTGACATCGCTGTTTGACACACGGGGGTAGGCGTGTATTTTCCGCGCCCTTTTTCCAAAACAACTACCTCCCAACGAGGAACACCGATATGGCCAAAATTCTTGATCTCCAGGCAGAAACCCGCACCGTCTCCGGCACGGGTGCTGCGAAACGCATGCGCAAAGCCGGCAACATCCCTGCTGCGCTCTATGGCCGCAAGGTTGAAGCCGCCAACATCCAGGTGCATGGCAAGACCTTCTCCAAGCTTCTCGCAGGTAGCGCCTCGGACAACATCCTTGTCTCCCTGAAGATCGCCGGCACAGCCGGAGACCAGCTCGCCCTCGTCCAGGAAGTGCAGCACGACTACCTGCGCGGCGGCATTCTCCACGTTGACTTCCACGCTATCGCCCATGACGAAGAAATTCACGCCAGCGTTCCCGTCGTCACTGTCGGTGAGGCTCCTGGTCAGAAGTTTGGCGGCCTGATCGAAGCCATCCATCACGAGCTGGAAGTGCATTGCTTGCCGAAAGACCTTCCCGAAAGCATCCAGATCGACGTTTCCGCTCTCGAACTCGGCAAAGGCATCCATATCGGTGAAATCACCTTCCCGGCTGGTGTCGCCAGCCGTCTCGGCGCTGATGTCGTCGTCGTCATGTGTGTGGAACCGAAGGTCGAGGTCGAGCCGGAACCAGTCGCCGCTGTCGCCGCCGCACCTGCTGCTGGCGCTGCCGCCGCGCCTGCTGCTGGGAAAACAGCAGCTCCTGCCGCCGCCAAGCCTGCCGCCAAGAAATAATCCCCGCACCTTTTTCCCCGATGTGGCTTCCGGCGCGGACACAGAAAGCAGCGGCTTGAACGTGCCGCGCTTGATTGTCGGTCTCGGCAATCCCGGCGCAAACTACCGCGACACCCGCCACAATATCGGATTCATGGTGCTGGACGAAATCGCTCGACGTTTGGGAGTCGCCTTCCGCGAGGAAAAGCGCTGGACTGGGCTACTGGCCCAGTTCACCGGCGGTCATCTGCTCAAGCCGCTGACTTTCATGAACAACAGCGGCCGTTCCGCCCAGGCCGTGACGCATTTTTACAAGATCGAGCCAGCGCAGACTCTGGTGGTTTACGACGATGTGGATCTGCCGTTGGGCACGGTGCGGTTCCGCGCCAGTGGTTCCGCCGCCGGTCACAATGGCATCCGCTCCCTCATCGCCACGCTCGGCACCCAGGATTTTCCCCGCCTGAAGGTCGGCATCGCCCCAGCGGACGGTCGTCCGGACGGTGAGCGCATGGTGGGCCATGTACTCGGCAAATTTCAGGCGGAGGAGCAGCCCGCGCTGCAAACCGTCATCCAGCGCGCGGCCGACGCCGTGCTTTCCGCTATTGAAAGTGGCCTGGACAACGCCATGAATGTCTTCAACCGACAACCCGCAACCTAACCCCCACGCAATCCTATGAACCGCAAATACGAGGCACTCATCGTGCTCGACACCAAAGGCAAAGAAGAAACCATCGACGACCTCGTCAGCATCATCAGCAAGGACATGGAAAAGTCCGGCCTGAAGCTCGAGCAGATCGATAACATGGGTAAACGCAAGTTCCCCTTCAACCCGCGCCACGTCGAGGCCGGCCACTTCGTGAACATCAAGTTCAGTGGTGAGTCCGTTGCCCTAGACAGCCTCCGCGCAAAGCTGAAGCTCAACGAAAACGTCTATCAGCAGTACTATCTGAAGCGGAGCGCCTAGTTCGCCGCCTTTTAGCTGGAATTTCGCACACCCCGGTGCCACGCCCTGCGTGGGCCGGGGTGTTGCTTTGATGGCCGTTCGATTTTCGGGCTTCATCATTCGTCATTTGCCGTTACTCTCCGCGCATGGTTCGCGTCCTTGCCTTCCTCTCCCTCTCGGCGGCAGTTTTAGCCTTCGAGCCGCTGCCTGTAGAGCGCATTCAGGCCTTGGCGGCGTATGCCGCCGCGCATGGCGGCCATGCGTTGTTGATCAAGCAGAACGGCAAGATTCTGCACGAGTCCTACACCAACGGCTACGCGAAGCGCGAGCCGCACCGCATCTACAGCGGCACGAAGGCGTTCTGGTGCCTCACTGCCTTCGCCGCCGAGAAAGACGGCCTGTTGAAGCTGGACGAGCCGGTGGCAGACACGATCACCGAGTGGCAGGCTGACAAGCGCAAAAGCCGCATCACCGTGCGCCAGCTTCTCGACTTCAGCAGCGGCTTGGAGCCGCTTTTCGGCCTGCACGAGAACGAATACAAAGACCGCACCAGCGCCGCATTGAAGGCATCGTTTGTGGGAACGACCGGCAAGTCCTTCAGTTATGGCCCGGCGTCCCTGCAGGTGTATCACGAGCTGCTCGCCCGCAAATTGCAGGAGAAAAAACAGACCCCGGTGCGCTACCTGGAGCGCAAGGTGCTCACTCCACTCGATCTCGGCCCGCAGCGTTACCTGCCGGACCAAAAAGGTGCGCCACTGCTCGCCTCCGGCTTCATGCAGACCGCACGGCAGTGGTCGGAGCTTGGTTCCTGGCTGCTGAAGCACGCGGAAATCCAACGCGTCCTCCAAGGCAGCGGCTCCAACACCGCCTTCGCCTTCGGCTTCTGGAACAACCACGCCGCCGAGGGTAAATCCGCCCGCGAGGTCGATGTGGAGGCCATGCTCGACAAAAAATGGGCCGCGCAATCCTGGCGCAACACCTGCCTCTGCCGCGTCGCCCCCGCCGATCTCCTCGCCTGCATCGGTTCCTACGGCCAGCGCCTCTACATCGTGCCTTCGCAGCAGCTCGTTATCGTGCGACTGGCGAAGGATTCGAAGCCGAATGACGCGGAGATGCTGCGGCTGTTGTTTTTGAATATAAATAATCTCTGAAGTATGAATAATCTGCGCGAACACCTGAAGCGACATCTTTCGTTCATTGAGAACTCATGTAACGCATACGATGATGGAGCGGAGTCCGAATCGTTACGGATAGCAGTTTCTATTCGAGTGCTATTTCATCAAACTAAATTTTCCGAAGCGCTGCTTCAACAAATGAAGGTTCGAGAAACAATTTCGATTTTATCGACTTTTTCAGAAATGAACAGATTGAGTTCGGAAGGATTCAAAAGATATGTTCTATTTCCAGGCGAATTAAGTCTTGATGGATTAAGACCATGCTTGGGTCGTGGCGACATCCAGCGTTTTGTTACTGCATCAGATTGGTGGAATGAGATCGTTCTTGGCAACGATTTGTCTCGAAAAGACGTCACCCTATCTGCTGCTAATCAAGATGGCGGCGCTCACGTAGATCCTACACCAAACGAGAAAACAATGTTTCTGAAGCAAGGCTCTGGAACCCTAACAACAATCTCATCTAAAGGAGTGTTCAAAAAAGAACTCTTGGATTCACACCTCTATCTGTTGAGACAATTTGGATATGAAATTCTTAACAGCCCTGCTCTTCAGAATGAAGTTCAAGGCTAATCAACTGGTTCGGTGATGTCACAGTTTCACTGGGCCTTCTCCTCCACCACCGGAATCGCCTTGCGCACGATCATCTTGGACACGCCGTAGATCAGCGTGCTGCGTCCTGGCTGCCATTGGTAGCCGATGCCGAAAGGGATGATGGGGACTTCGTTTTTACGATAGTATTCGGCCAAATCGGCTTGGTAGTGCTGCTTGAACAGGGGGATCGGGCCGGGATACCAACCGAAGGCTTTCACATCCCACATGTCGCGCGGGAAATCGCGCCAGGGGATGCCGGAGTCGTCCTGCGTCATCGTGTGGCAGTGCATGAGCAGGTAGTCGCGGATGGCGCTGAACTCTGACTGATGCATGAGGTAGGAAGCGGACTTGGTGAAACCGTTCATCATGCCGAGGGTGTCGCAGAAGCGCAGGAAGGACGCATCCTGCTTGAGCGCCCAGCTCGCGATGTTGGTGGCGAAGTAGTACAGTGTTTGCTGTTTGCCCTGCGTGCCGAGAAAGGTGATGCGCGCACCGGGGGTTTTGGTCTCCTGGTCGGTCAGCACCTGACCGGCGGCATCCAGCCACACGTTTTCGACATTCAGGATGTGGCAGCCGCAACGGGCGAGGAAGACGTAAAGCACCGGCAGCGTGCCGGTGAGTTTTGTGGCCTGTAGGTCCTTCTTCATGTCGGCGGTGATGAAGAAGCTGAAACTGAGCGAGGCATTGATCGAGGTGCGCAGATTATGCAGGGAAGCGCCGAGTTCGTCCTCGCTGAGCTTGGTCACATCCGGTGGCAGGCCCACAGGTTCAACCGCCGCGAGGACGTAGGTGGAGGCGTTTGGGAAAAAGGTGTGCGCGTGGAGAAAATCCGGGCCACTGAAGACATAGAGCAGGGGATCGGTGCTGCTGACAGCCTCGGGCAGGCCCAGCGGTGCCCATTCGCGGATCGGCCGAAACTGGCGTTCCTCGGCATCCGCCCACTCGCTGTCGAGCGCCTTCGCATGCGAGTTGAATTCGCCACGCCGAGCCAAATCGGCCAGCGGTGAGCCTTCCTGCGACAGGCCGGCGAGGAAGCGCGCTTGGTCATTCGGCGTGGGTGATTGCGCGGCGGCGGTTTGTGCCAGAACGAACAGCAGAGCGAACGTGGTTTTCATGCGGTGCGTGGAGTACGCGGTGAGATGAGATAAATGATCCAGCCAAGGGCAATCAATCCCAGGCCGTACAGCGAGGCGCTGCGCGTGCCCTCATCCAGCATGAGGAAGGTCATCATCCACAGGCTGATGCCCAGAAACAGCAGTGGCGTGGCCGGATAGCCCCAGCAGCGGTAGGGACGCGGCAGATCCGGCTGCGTGTGGCGTAGCACCATGAGGCCGACCACGGTGGCAAACGAGGCCACTTGGATGCTGAACTGCACGGCGGTGAGCACGCTGTTGAAGCTGGCCGTGAGCAGTAGCGTGATGACGATGGCGAGTTGCACAAATAAGCCTGTGACCGGCACGCCGCGCTCGTCACAGGTCGCCAGCGGCTTCAGGATTTTCATATCCTCCCCCATCGTGTGCAGCACGCGTGGCCCCAGCCAGGTCATCGCGCTGATGCTGGAAGCTAGGCCGAGGCAGATGAGGCCGGACATGATCTTGCCGCCAGTGATCCCAAAAATATGCTCTGCCGCGACATGCCCCACGTCCAGCTTGCCCGCCAGATCACTCATCGGCGCGGCATGCAGAAACACCGCGTTCAGCGCCAGATAAAGCACGGTCACGAGCAGCGTGCCCACGGCAATCGCGCGCGGCACGTTGCGCTGTGGGTCACGGATTTCGCCCACGATGTAGGTGGCCGCATTCCAGCCGGCATACGAGTACATCACATAAACTAAGCTCACCGCGAAGGGCTTGCTCGTGATCAGTCCCCAATCTTCTACCGCAGGCGCAAAGCGCACCGACTGCCCAGTCGCCAGCCAATAACCCGCACCGATGAACACGCCGATGAGCGTCACCTTGAGCCAAGTCGCCACGTTTTGAAACCGTGCGGCGATAGCGACCCCGCCGACATGCACCAGCGTGATGCACCACACCATCACCAGCGACCAGGTCGTCGCCGGTGCTTCCGGGAAAATCGTGGAGAAGTATTTGCCAAAAGCCATCGCCGCCAGCGCGATGGGCGCGGCAAAACCGACCGTGACCGATAGCCAGCCGGAGAGAAAACCCACCACTGGATGAAAAATGCGCGAGAGAAAATGATACTCGCCGCCCGAGCGCGGGAGCGCTGCCGCCAGTTCTCCATAACACACGGCCCCGCAAAACGCGCACACGCCGCCCACGAGCCACAGGATCAGAATGGTGAAGCCGGAGGGCAGGTCGCCCACCTGAAAGCCCAGCGAGGTGAAGACGCCGGTGCCGATCATGTTAGCCACCACCACGGCCGTGGCCGTGATTAGCGAGATGCCCTGCGCCTTGGAAGTGCTCATGGGCGCGATGGCTAAGCGTGGCGCAGGGGAACGTCAACCGGGCTTCCAAAACTGGGCTTGCCGAGCGCGAAAAATTGAATTCACTACCGTCATGAAAACGACATCCTCAAAATTCTCACGAGGGTTGATCATCCTCGTCATGCTGTTGGTGCCCGCTGTTAGTTGGTGGGTGAGTTTGCGCTACCAAGAACACCAGCAGGCGGAAAAAGAGCTGGCCGCTGAGTGGCGGCAGCAGGCGGACAGGTTGAAGATGATAGAAGACAAGTATGCGAGTGCCGCCAAGGAGAACGATGCGTTCAGGCGGTGGGTCGAAGAAAAGCAGCAACCGGGCAGCCCGCGCTCTGCGAAAGAGTGGCTACAGAAGATGGAGCCAGACAGCATTGAGTTTTCTGCCAAGCCCATGCGAACCTCATGGAACGGTCAAACCGATCCTGACAGCGTGTGGCATGAGCAGCGACAGCGAGCGAGTGAAATGCTGATCCGGCTCAATGGGCCTGAATTAGACACCCCTCGGCGCACCCCGGACAGCCCCTCGCTGCCACGACGCCTCCCGGCCCGATAGCGGCAAAGATAAACGTTTATTCATCTTTGCCCCCACGCTGGCGTTAACTGGGCGGGTTCTTATGTGGTGTGAATCAAGCACACCCAGCCATGAACCTCGCCCCGCCCACCACCTTGTTTCGCCAAAACGGCCACCAGCACGAACTCGACCTACCTGCTGCTTTCGTCGCCGCTCCAGCGCCCGCCGCCACCACGAATGGCTTCGATTTCCACACCGTCACCTGGCAGGCCGACGGTTTCGGCTTTGATGCCACGACGGGGGAATTCTTCACCGCCAGCCCTACGGCGTTGATCGTCATGCAGGCGCTGAGCGCGGGGCTGGCCCGCCACCAGATTCTGGACCGGCTCACCGCCATCTTTGAGGTCGCCCGCAGCACTGCTGAGCGCGATTTGGAGTCCTTCCTCGCCGAGCTCGTCCACCTCGGTCTGACGAAAACGGAGAACTGAGAACCGCGAACAGAGCACCCATCCTCATGAACTCCTCCCCAGTCATCGCCGTTACCGGTCTGCATCGCGGTGAAAATCCCCAGCCCGGTTCCGCCGTCATCCGCAGCCTGCGCCGTGTGTATCCCGAGCTGCGCATCATCGGCCTCGTCTATGATTCGCTCGAAAGCGGCCTGTTCAGCGAGGAGGACGCGCCTGATGCCGCCTTCACCATGTCCTACCCCGGCGCTGGCCTGGAGGCATTTTGGCAGCGGCTCGATGAAATCCGCGAGATCGAGCACTTCGACGTGCTCATCCCCTGTCTCGACGCCGAAATGGCCCCGCTGGTCGAAGCGCCGGAAAAACTCCGCGAACGCGGCATTCACGTCTGCCTGCCCACCGCCGCGAGCTTCCAGTCCCGTGACAAATCCAGGTTGCCCGAGCTGTGCGAGCACACGCACTGCCACACGCCAAAAACCATCGCCGTGAACGATGTGAATTCGCTGCATCAGGCTGCGGCGACGCTCGGTGGCAATGTGTTCGTCAAAGGCCGCTTCTACGAGGCGCGGCACGCGATCACCCCCGCCGCGCGTGAAGCCGCCTACTGGCACATGAACGAGCAATCGGGCACGACGGTGCTAGTGCAGGAAAATGTCGAAGGCGAGGAATACAATGTCATCGGCCTTGGCGACGGTCGCGGCCACATTCTTGGCGCGTGCTCCATTCGCAAGATGCTGCGCACCGCCAGCGGCAAAGGTTTCGGCGGCATGGTGGTGCGCGATCCGCAGCTCGACGCTATTGCGCAGTCCCTCATCGCCTCGTTACGCTGGCATGGCCCGTTTGAGCTGGAATTCGTCAAGCCTGACGGCCCCAGCAGCGAATACTGCCTGATCGAGATCAACCCGCGCTTCCCCGCGTGGTGTGATTTTCCCTCCACGCTCAATTGCAATCTGCCGGCCGCCGCGCTGGAGCTCGCCCTCGGCTGGCAACCCCGCGAGCCGCTGCGCCACGCGAACCCCGGCAAGTTCTTCATCCGCCACGCCATCGACATGACCGGAGACATCCGCGACCTCGCTGCCCTGACCACCACCGGCCAGCTCTTCCGGCAGCCGCGCGAGAGCATCCCACATACGCCGGCCACACACGCGCTCTGAGTTCAAATCATTACCGCATCCTCCCATGCCAACGCTCCTGCCCTACTCCCCGCCGACGATCACCCGTCATCTCAGCGGCCAAAACAGCGCCGCGAACCGCAATCGCCACGCGCACGGCCTCAACCACAATGTCTGCGAGCGCATCGACGGCGTGCTCGTGGCCGATCTCGCCGCCCTTTTGGCTCACCGCACTTCGTTTTCTCCGAGCGCACGCTGCGTGCGAAAATACGCCGCGCTCGCGAGGCGTTCGCAAGCCGCTATCCGAACACGCACTTCGCCTGGAGCTACAAAACGATCTACCTCAACGCCATCTGCCGCGTGTTTCACAGCGAGGGCAGCATCGCCGAAGTCGTGAGCGAGTTCGAGTATGAAAAAGCCCGCTGCAACGGCGTCGCTGGACACGACATCATCTTCAACGGCCCGCACAAGTCCCGCGCAGGCCTCGAACTCGCCGCCAGCGAAGGCGCGATGATCCAGGTCGATAACTGGGACGAACTCCTGCTTCTCGACACCATCGCGAAGGAGCAAAACCGCAGCATCGACATCGCCATCCGCTGCTGGCTCGACGCCGGCATCCAGCCGGTGTGGAGCAAGTTCGGTTTCGGTGTCGAAAACGGCGAGGCCTGGCGTGCGATCCGGCGCATCGCTGAAAGCAAGGGCCGCCTCCGCTTGCAGGGTCTGCACACGCACATCGGTACCTACATCCTCGAACCGAACGCCTACAAAGTCGCTGCGGAGAAGCTCATCACGCTCATGGAACGCTGCCGCGAGAGCTATGGCTGGTCCCTGCGCTACCTGAACCTCGGCGGCGGTTTCCCATCCCTCAGCACCTTGCATCACACCCATCAACCTGCCGAGCAGTGCGTCCCGCCGATGGAAAAATACGCCGAGGCCATCGCCAGCGCGCTCAACACGTTGCCACGCGACCGCCGTCCCCGTCTCTACCTCGAAAGCGGCCGCGCTTTGGTCGATGAAGCCGGTTATCTCATCACCAGCGTCGTCGCGGTGAAACAAACCACCGCACATGGTCCGATCACCCTTGCTGGCAAGGCCACCAAAGCCCCCGCCTATGTTCATGAAACCGCTGGCACCGCCTATGTCGTCGATGCTGGCAGCAACATCCTCTACAGCGGCAATTGGTATCGGTTTAACGTGAAACCTGCCAAAGCCCAGCGTGAGAGCGCCCAGCAACCGGTCAAGCTCTACGGCTGCCTGTGCATGAACATCGACGTCATCCGCGAGCAGGTTTTTCTGCCTGCCATGACCACCGGCGATCATCTCGTCATGCATCCTGTCGGTGCCTACAACATCACACAGAGCATGCAGTTCATCACCTATCGTCCTGCCGTCGTGATGATCGGCCTTGATGGCCGTGTCGATGTCAT
>JBDNIB010000992.1:0-5239 GCA_041688535.1 Prosthecobacter sp. | reverse complement strand
CGAACTCTTTCCATGTCCCTCGAAATCAAAAACCTCCACGCTCAGATCCCCGGCCGCGAAATCCTCAAAGGCCTCAATCTCACGATCAATCCCGGTGAAGTCCACGCCATCATGGGTCCGAATGGCTCCGGCAAAAGCACGCTGAGCAAAGTCCTCTGCGGCCACTCCGATTACGAAACTACCAAGGGCGAGATCCTACTCGACGGCCAGAACCTGAACGAGATGGCGGTGGATGCCCGCAGCCGTGCCGGCCTGTTCCTTGCCTTCCAGTATCCGAATGAAATTCCCGGCGCCAGCAACGCGAACTTCCTCCGCGCTGCCTTGAAGGCCCGCCTGCCGAAGGGCGAGGAGATTGATGCGGTGAAGTTTTACAAGCAACTCTACTCCCGCATGGATCAGCTCGAGATGGACCGCAGCTTCACCAGCCGCAGCGTCAATGAAGGCTTCTCCGGCGGCGAAAAGAAGCGCAACGAGATCCTCCAGCTCATGATGCTGGAGCCGAAATACGCCATCCTCGACGAAACCGATTCCGGCCTCGATATCGACGCGCTGAAGATCGTGTCCCGTGGCGTGAACGCCATGCGCAGCGAAAACCGCGGCCTCCTCGTCATCACCCACTACCAGCGCCTATTGAACTACATCCAGCCCGACATCGTTCACGTCCTCAAAGACGGCCGCATCGTCAAAAGCGGCGGCAAAGAGCTGGCTCTCGAGCTTGAGGCCAAGGGTTACGACTGGGTCCAGGAGGAGCCGCTGGCGCAGGCCGCATAATCATCCATGAACGAAACCATCACCGCCACGATGACCTTCGACGCACCGACCATGCTGGTCGCTCGGCGCTGGCATAATCGTGCGAATCGCACCCGCAGGCTGATTCGAGTCGCGCTGGTGGCGTTGGTCGCATTGGCGGTGTTTATGAGCCTCGATGGAGTAATGGGAGGCTTGCTGACGGCGACGGCCTTCGCGCTTGGATGTGCGCTGCTTGGACTCGCCATCGGTCATGGCATCGAACGTCATCGCTTTGTCTCCGGCATTAAGAGCAGCCCGTTGTTCGGAGCAAAGCTGTCCTTTGCGGCCGACACCGATGGCGTTGCGGTAACTTCCCCGCACTCGAATGCCAGAATCGGCTGGCAGTTGTTTCACAAGACCCTTGCCACTCCTGTTGGCGCGCTGCTCTACTACCAGAAGTTCCTCTTCAACTGGCCCCCAAGGCCGCCTTCGCCTCCGAGGCTGACTACGCGCGTTTCCTCGAACTCATCGCCGCCAAAACCAAGCACACGAAGCTCGGCTGAAATTCTGATTCATGAAACCCAGCGTGTATATCGAAACGACCATCCCGAGCTACCTCGTGGCCCGGCCGAGTCGTGACATCGTGCTCGCCGGGCATCAGCAGATCACGCATGAATGGTGGCAGAACGCACGCTCCAATCACGAGTTGTTCATTTCCAAGTATGTCATCGACGAAGTTTCTCGCGGTGAACAAGCGATGGCCCAGCAGCGATTGCACATGCTTCAAGGCATTCCCCTCCTACCGGCAACCTCTGAAACCGAACAACTGGCTCGTAATCTGATCTTCCGGCTCAATCTGCCCGAGCAAGCGAAGACAGACGCCTATCACATCGCCATCGCCGCCGTTCACGGTATCGATTTTTTGCTCACTTGGAATTGTACCCACATCAACAACATGCACATGCAGCGGCGCATTGAGGTAGCTTGCCAAGAGGCGGGCTACTCGCCGCCAGTGATTGGAACCCCGGAGGAACTCATCTGACATGAACACCGATCCCATTGTTGCCGAAGTACGTGCCAACCGCGAGGCCATCTTTGCCGAGTGCGGCTACGATCTGGACCGCTTCAACGCTCACATGCGCGAGGTCGGCGAACGCCTCAAACTCGAGGGCTGGGTCTTCGCTGACCGCCCCGTTGTCCGCCGCAATCCCGTTACCTACTCGTCCACAGCCCAGGAATCTTATACCGTCCGCGAAGACCCGCCCGCTGCAAATTAACCTATCCCCCTCACTTCTAACCTCTCACCTTTTACGACCATGGTCACCGCCCCAGACACCCACGACATTTCCGACATCACGGCTGACAACCGTGGCAATTTCACCTTCCCGGAGCGCAACAAGTTCGATTCCGGCTTCGGCATCACCGAGAAGACGGTGGATTTCATTGCCGACGTGAAGGGCGATCCTGACTGGATTCGCGAGTTCCGCCACAAGGCGCTCAAAATCTTCCAGAGCAAGCCCATGCCGACGCATTGGGCCACGAAGGATCTGGAGAACATCAAGTTCGACGAGTTCCGCTACTACCTCAGCGACGGCCAGAAGCCGAAGCGCTCCTGGGACGACGTGCCGGAGGATGTGAAGCGCACCTTCGACCGTCTCGGCATCCCTGAGCAGGAGCGCAAATTCCTCGCCGGTGTCGAGGCGCAGTACGACTCCGAAGCCGCCTACTCGAACATCAAGGCTGCCGTCTCCGAGCAGGGCGTCATCTTCGTCAACAGCACCGAAGGGCTGCACAAGCACCCCGAGATCTTCAGGAAGTGGTTCGGCAAGGTCATTCCGACCGGCGACAATAAATTCTCCGCGCTCAACAGCGCGGTGTTCTCCGGCGGCTCGTTCATCTATGTGCCGAAAGGCGTGAAGGTGAGCCATCCGCTCCAGGCTTATTTTCGCATCAACAGCGAGCAATTTGGCCAGTTCGAGCGCACGCTCATCATCGCCGATGAAGGCTCCGAAATCATGTACATGGAAGGCTGCACCGCGCCGAAATTTGAGACCGCTACGCTGCACAGTGCTGTCGTCGAACTCGTCGCCATGAAAGGCGCGAAGATTCAATACATCACCGTGCAGAACTGGAGCAGCAACGTCTTCAACCTCGTCACCAAGCGCGGCATCGCGCATGAGGACGCCGAGGTGAAGTGGATTGACTGTAACATCGGCAGCCGCCTCACCATGAAATACCCCGGCGTCATCATGAAGGGGAAGCGCGCGCGTGGCGAGGTCATCAGCATCGCCTTGGCGAACAGCGGCCAGCATCAGGACACCGGAGCCAAGATGGTCCACGCCGCCGATGACACCACCAGCAACGTCGTCTCCAAATCCATCTCAATCGGTGAAGGCCGCGCGACGTATCGCGGCCTCGTCCACATTCCGAAGCACCTCAAGGGCTGCAAAAACAACACCGAGTGCGACGCGCTACTCATCAACACCAACAGCCGCACCGACACCTACCCCGCCATCAGCGTGCGCGGCAATCAGCACTCCACGCAGCACGAAGCCAGCGTCAGTCAGGTCAGCGCCGACCAAATCTTCTACCTCATGCAGCGCGGCCTCAGCGCGGCCGAGGCCATGAGCCTCTCCGTGAACGGCTTCATCAACGACCTCGCCAAAGAATTCCCGATGGAATACAGCGTGGAGCTGAAGCGGCTCATCGACCTAGAGATGGAGGGGAGTGTCGGCTGACCTCTCGTCGGCAATCAAGCTCTCCCAACTGCTCTCGTTGACTCGAATGTCCACACTTTCGCCCGCTCCCAAGATTTCCTCCATGCCTTCCGAAGTCGCTCCTGACGCCGCGCCACCTGCCGGTCTCGAAATCATCGCCCCTGTCCGCGATGCAGCCGCCGCGCCTGCGTGGTTTCTCGAAAAATCGGCCGCCGCATGGGAGCAATTCCAAGCGCTGCCAGTGCCGGCCGTCAAGGACGAGGCCTGGCGTTATTCCAACGCGAAAAAGATCGCCCTCAGCACCTATCAACCCGCTCCGGCCGCCAATGAGCAGGTGGAGGCAGAGGCCGTCGCCGCTTCCGCAGGACTCGCGGAAACCGCTGGCCGCTTCGTCTTCGTCAATGACCGGTTGGTTGTCGCTGACACCACCAAATTGCCCGCCGGGGTGGTCTGCCTGCCATTCGAGCAGGCGCTGCAATCCCAGAGCGCCCTGTTGCAGCAGCATTTCATGCAACGGGCGATGACGCTCGGCTCCGCCAAGTTCGCCGCACTGCATCTGGCGCATGTGCGCGCTGGTTTGGTCATCATGGTGCCGCAAGGCGTCACGATCGAGCAGCCCATCGAGGTCTTCCATTGGATCGCCGCCGAGCATGCCGCCATCTTCCCGCACACACTCATCGTCACGGAGGACAATGCCGACATCACCGTGGTGGATCATTACCGCACCTGCCAGGCCGCGACTGGGCTCAGCCTCGCCGTGGCCGATCTCGTCGCGGGCAAGGGCAGTCGCATCCGCTACATCGCCTGCCAGGAGCTGGGCGAGAAGGCGCAGGCCATGCATCTCTCCAGCACCGTCACCGCGCGTGACGCGCAGGTGAAAAACTTCCAAGTCCAGCTCGGGGCCGAATTCAGCCGCAGCGAAAGCGTGAGCGATCTCCTCGGCGAAGGCTCCCACAGCGACATGCTCAGCGTGGCCCTGCCCACAGGCGAGCAGATCGTCGATCAGCGCACTCTGCAAAATCACAAGGCTCCGCATGCCACCAGCAACCTGCTCTACAAAAACGCGCTGTACGGCAAGTCGCGCAGCATCTTCAGCGGCCTCATCACCGTGGATGCAGGCGCGCACTTCACCGACGCTTATCAAACCTGCCGCAACTTGCTCAATAGCGACGAAGCCGAGGCCACCAGCCTGCCTGGCCTCGAGATCAACGCCGATCAGGTCAAATGCAGCCACGGTGCCACCTGCGGCCCCGTCAGCGATGAAGAATTGTTCTATCTCAAAGCCCGTGGCATTTCCGATGGCGAAAGCCGCAAGCTTATTGTTGAGGGCTTCCTCGCCGACGCCCTCGCGAAGCTCGGCAACGGCCCCGTCGCCGACATGGTCGTGGCCCGCATTCACGAGAAGATGGAGCGCACGGTGTGATGGAGCGCGAGCATGGCGTCAGCCTGCTCGCCACTCTTTCCTATCGCGGCGGCCTTTGCCAAAAGTGGCGAGTGGTCTTCGACACACTCGCGCTCCTCAGGTCAGCGCTGGAATCACCCCGACCGAGAGATCCACCGGACAGTTCTGGGAATCAGGGGAGAGCCGTTCCCACATGTATTGCACCGCCTGCGCCAGTAGTTGCACATCACCGCGCGCGTCGTGACGCTTCACGCCTGCACTGGAAAGCCCGAGGCGGCTCAGCACTGCGTCTAGGCCATGGCCGCCGCGCCCGCCCCAGATTTTGCGGGAAAAGTCGCGTGAATCCAGCGCACTCGTCTCCCGCACTGGCAGGCCCAGTCGCATACAGTTT
>JBDNIB010000991.1:0-3042 GCA_041688535.1 Prosthecobacter sp. | reverse complement strand
CACTGCCGTATGCTGCGGGCTGGCGATGCTGCCCCCCTCCGCGATGCCCACCCGACGGCCCCGGTAATCATACTCGTAGCCGTAGGCATGCCCGTCCGGCAGCGTCACGCCCATCAGGCGGTTTGCCAGATCCCAGGCGTACAGCGTGGTGCCCACCGCCGCGTTCGGCGGGTTCATGTCACTGCCCGCGTCCGGTATGCCGCTGACGCTCTGGCTGGCGCGGGTTGGGGGTAAAAACGGGCGCGCAGGCCGGCTGCGGGTGGCGTCAGGTCACCTGCTCACGCTACCAATGCCGAACCCGGCTGGTTCGGTTCTGATTTTCCGTAAAGGGCAAGTACTTGTCCTTCAGCGCACACTAGATCGAGCCTGATTTGATTCGTTTGCCTTTGTACAGCAGCCATGTTTGGCCGGATTCGAAATCTCCGACAGCGGAGTGTCCTACCCAGGTTTGACTCGGCAATTTCATTTTTTTGCAGTGGCCCATCAATATACGACGGACTCGCTTGAAAGCCTCCTTCAGCCCATCGTTTTGCGGAACCACGTTGGTCTGAGTCTCATTCCATATATGCGGTTGGTACGTTAAGTGAGATGGTACGAGTAGATCCTCACCATCCACTTTTTGCTCTTCGACAAGTGTTAGCGACATCACAGGACCGCCTTCGTCTCCCGTGATCACATAGGTTCCGGCGTAGCTCCCTTTGCTCATTTTTGTCATGTGTAGTGGGTTGGTTGAAAACTCCCCGCTGACGTAGCACCCAGGATTGATTTTAAAATGTCGCAGCAGTTCAGCGGTAGCCTTGTTAAAAAACAGTGGGGAATCGGTGGGGTAGTTGATTCTCGGGCTAATCAGCAGCCCGGTTCCATCCAGCAGAGACTCCAGCATAACGAGGCGATCTTTCTGATTTATGTAGAAGGCGAAGTCAGCCATGGCTATTTGCGTTTCAATTTTGTGACAGTGCTTTTGATCCCTGCGGCCTTGTATTCCAGCTGTTTTACTTGCTCTCGTTTCACCATTGACGTGTTGTCAGCCTGGGTGCGGGCGACCTCGCCGATTTCCACGACTTTACTATTTTTTATCGCAGCAGCGTCAGGCCTGCGCTTCAAGCCAGTTTCCCCCTCGATACTCTGATTTGTTCGAACTTCAAAGCCTTTGGACTCTGGGTATCGATCTTTAAAGTCAGTTACCATTTCTTTAACAGCCTCTTGGTGATCGGCTTTCCCGTTTGAACCATTTGGATTCGGTGGGTTTTTTGCCGATCCTTCAAGCGCTAACGATCCACCATCCGGCCCACACATATTATGCGTCAGCGCCTCCTCCTCGCCCACGAAGTAGCAATGCTCGGTCTCGACTTCAATGTTGTACACCTGATGCCGCCCGTGCTGGTAGCCCAGCGCCGCCACGGACTGCCTGCCGCGTGAGGTTTGCAGTTCCTCACCGATTTCCAGATCTTTCACGGCGGTCCAGTCGCCCGCCGTGGCGCTGAACATGCGGTGGTTCCCGGTGACGTGCAGCGTCTCCCCGCTGTCCAGCGTCAGGGTGCGCACGTCGTCATTCGCATGCGTGATCGTCGCGGTGATGACGCGGCCGGTGCCTGCGGCGAGACTGGGGCAGTCACGCTCCCGCAGCATCTGCGCCCAGCCGTGCGCATGCAGCTCCTTGATGTCCACCCGCACCTCCTGCCGCCCTTCCACCACGCGGGTGTGCTCGGCGAGCCAGCCCGCCGGGCGCAGCAAGGTGATGTCGAACACGTCCCAGCCCGTGCGTTCATCCAGCAGCCGCACGTCGATTTGACGCCAGGTGGCGGGATCGACGGCGGTGTCAGAGTCTGACACCGCACGCGGAGAGTGCGGACCACTTTCCAAGCCCACGCTTTCCGGCGTGCTCACCCGCTGGCCCACGCGCAGGGTTTCGATCATCGCCCGGTCCCCGGTGCCGAGCGTGACACTCGTTCCCGCCAGGAAGCAGCTCTCCCGCTGCTGCACCGCTGCCACGAGGCCCATGCCTGGGAGGCTGCCCACGGCTGCCTGCGCCACGCCTTCACCGGCAGGTCGGCCGTTGAGCACGTTGTCCACCACCTGCGTGCCTGCACCACTCCCGGAGTCCGCCGCCGCTCCGGCCACGGCCTTGACCACCTTGTTCGTGGCGCAGCCCAGTGCTTTGCTGGCCATACCCCCGAGTTTGCCTCCGGCCATGCCCACCGCCGCGTCTTTCATGACCTGCCCGCCGTCCACCGTGCCGGTGCGCGCATACTGCTCCGTCGCGCTCTGCGCCGCCCCGCCTGCCGCCCCGGCCAGCGTCGGGTTCCCCGTAGCTGCCAGCACCGCCCCGGTGGCTGCGCCACCCGCAGCCGCTCCGGCGTAGGTGCTAAAGAGAAGATCTGCGGGGCATGATGACGCGAATTAATTCATGCTTTATCCGGGGGCGGTGCGGCGGGTTGGGAGGTCATTGTTACGATAGTGGCAACTGGATCGGCGATTCTTGCCATGGCTGGGCGATGGACTCCAATCGCTCCAAATACCGGCCCGCAGAGCTGCCACCCATCAGTCGCACCCTCGGAAAAACCAGCCGCATCAAACGTGAACACGCCGGGCTGAACCGGGAGGATTTCGCCAAGCTGGCGGGCCTCTCCACCTCGGGACTGCACCGCGTGGAGGACATGGAAACCATGCCATCGGTGCTGACCCAGGAGAAGATTTGCGCGGGGTTTGGCATCCCCCTCATGGAACTCATCGCCGAGACAGACCGGCGCTCGCGTGCATAACCCTGCATTTGTTACTTCAGTTTCATCGACGCCGGTGGCGGGTCCGTTGTGGAATGCGCCAATGAATTTCCCGCCGATTTTCTGCCTCAGCCTGCCTGTAGTGCCAGTTTTTGGGCAAATTATGCCTCAAAAAACGATTCTGGGGCGTGAGTGCTCGATCCGACGTACGTCGGAATGGTTCCAACGTTTGTCGGATTCGATCCGACGTACGTCGGAATGGTTCCGACGTTCGTCGGACCGAATCCTACCTTCCAGGAACCAATCCGGCGAACGTAGGAAT
>JBDNIB010000990.1:0-7005 GCA_041688535.1 Prosthecobacter sp. | reverse complement strand
TGAAATGGTTCCGCAAGGCGGCGGTTCAGGGAGATGCGGACGCACAGCGCAAATTAGGCGTCTGCTACAAGTTCGGCCAAGGCGTGACCAAGGCCGAGACCGAGGCGGTGAAATGGTACCGCAAGGCGGCGAATCAGGGTCATGCGCGGGCACAGACCAACTTGGGCATCTGCTACGCCAACGGCCAAGGTGTGGCCAAGGACGAGACCGAGGCGGTGAACTGGTACCGCAAGGCGGCGGAACAGGGCTATGCGGATGCGCAGAACAATCTGGGCGTCTGCTACGAGAAAGGACACGGCGTGACCAAGGACGAGGCCGAGGCGGTGAAATGGTTCCGCAAGGCGGCGGATCAGGGTCATGCTGCAGCCGCACGCTCACTGGAGGAGAGCCAAAGCATCATCGGCCGCCTGTCGTCATGGTTTAAGTAGCAGTGAAGCGCGCGGGTATGTAGTCACGGAACCATCTGCCAAACTCTTTGCTCAATTCACGAATGTAAGCAACGCTACCATCAGCCTCGATGAACTCTGTCTTCTTTGAGCTAAGGTAATCTCTTTGAAAGTGAAAAGCTGCATTCCGGAATCGCCGAAGTGTCTCCAACTTGGGGTCATCAAGTAGCTTGTCGAGCACCTCGTCCGTCAATCGAAGCTCCTGGCATCCTTCACACACTGCAAAAAGTCCACCATACCAATACTCCATGTATGTACCAACGGGCATCGCTCCCAGTTTGAGCCCTGTAACGATGATGTTCATTGCTGGATCATCGTATTCGGTCACCACGTGGTCGCCCTTCAATAATTCTTCTTCGTACCGCTTCTTCATCAACGTTGTGTGGATGTAATAGCGGTGCAGCGACATGATTTCCATGTGCTGCTTCTGCTCAGGATCTTTGCACGATTCTCGGCTGAACATTTTCTTGTCTAACGCCCCAGTTATGCCTTGTCGGGTTCCTCCCAGATGTTGCAGATGAAATTATTGCCGCTAGACACTACCTCACCCCCAACACTGTTGATGTGTTTGCTGTCAGGAACCGCGTCAACTCTGGAAATAGAGATGTCCAGCGTAGTGTAGTTCTTGGAGTATCGCATGTGTACGAAGAATGCACCCCAAGCGAGGTCGAAGTGGTCGTGCTCGGGGAGACGCTTTACGGAGGCACTTATTCTTGCAGTAGCGATCAGAGATCCGTAAGGAGGGCACGCTAAATCGAGTGCAACCATTTCGTCAGTCGTCTGCGTGAACAGGCGGACAGCTTTCCCGTTCTTCGTTGCATTAGTCATCCAACATTGTGAATTCATAAAAATAAGTGGGCTGGTTAGAAAATTGAACGCGGTCTTTGATCGCGAGTGGGACATTGACGTGTGCGTTGAACTAGGCGGGATAAAGGGCAGACACTTCGCGGTCTTTGATTATAGCGGCGGGCCTGAAGGGAAGTTCTGGAGTGGGCGGTTGGGGCATTTTCGGGAGCAGGCGGCGCTGTTGTATCCCGTCAGAGAGTGCCTGACAAGCAGCATGTACACCATGGACAGGTTTAGGGTCCAACGGGGAAAACACAGCGCCCGGAGCTTTCCAGTCACAAGTTTTCCCTGCGCTGGGGCGGCAGCACAGCCGCTCTGGATTTGAGTGACACGAATGAACTGGAGCAACTGCAAAAGCTCCTGAGCAGCCTGGAGGCCGAGATTCTCAGCGTTATCGAAGCCACGGACGTGCTCAAGGAGAGCGCCAGCTACGAGCTGTCACAGGTTGTGGAAAAGGATGCTGGAATCCTCGACCGCGTGATAGCGCAGCAAATCGAAGGCATCACCCAAGAGATGGAGAAGCTCAAAGCCGACGCAGAACGGCCGAAGCAAGAGATTGCCGAACTGAGCGGTGACGATGCGCCGGTGATCGGCTGAGTGCTGAAAAACCCAACGCAGTGACCCGCGCTGGAGTGCTCCTCCTACACGCAGGTGGCGCTGGCGATCCAGACCGGACGCCATGCCGGATTCCTCCCTGAATTCGCCAAAGGCGCTGCGTTCAATGCTGGTTCCGCCATTCTCCAACGCCAGACCGAGAAGGCCTTGAGGTATGAACGCACGCTGACGCTGGCCTATCGTGAAGCCACGGTGAGATCAAGACCGGTCGTGGAGCAACTCATCCCCACTCTGAAAGCGCAGCTTGGCAGGCTGTTCTGATGCAGCGCTCCAATTTCATCGGGAGGACTCGCTCACGTTTCACCCGCATCAAATAGGACACGGGACTCCAAAGCATCCGAGATCCTGGCAGATGCCAGGCATTTAGTGCTCAATCCTACGGGCTGGGCGATGGTGGGCGTTGGAGCACGGTGCGAAGACCGTCGATGTGCTCATGGAGATCGCTGCGGATGGTGGCCCAGATGGGATCGAGGATGAAGTCGATGCCTTCCCGACGTGCCAGCTTGGCAGCCGGGACGAAGTCACTGTCCCCGGCAATGAGAATGATCTGGTCCGCCTGCTTTTTGAAGGAGATCGAGGCGATGTCGAGACCGATGCGCATGTCCACGCCCTTCTGAGGAGCCGCGTAGAGCACATCCTCCTCCTGAAGCGCAGAAATGGTGATTTTGCCGAGCAGGAGCTGTTTGAGCTTTTGAGGACGCGGGGTCCAATGTGCGACATGCTCGTTTAGATAGCCGAGTCTGAGCGCCACCTTGCGCAGCTTTTTCAGCGCCTCGTGAAATGCCGTTCTCCAGACGGCCACGGGCGTTTTTGAGAAATCGACCGCGCTGCCAGTGATGGGATGATGCGCCTTCTTTGTGAGCGGCGGGCAGTCGTAGAAGAAGATGCGGTACAGATTCCGGCGCTGACCGCTTTGATTGAGGTGGTCGAGGCACATCCGGTGCATGCCTTCAGCCACGTCTTGCGGGCTTTGCTTGCCATGGATGGCACGGTAGCGCCGGAGAAAGAAGTCGCCGTCGATGAGAATTGCGGTTGCCATGGTGGTAAAAAAAAAAGCCCTTCGGGCTCGGCAACCCTGAAATAATCGAGGGCGCTTACTGCCGAAGGGCGGATAATCTTCGGAAACCCTTCAAGGAATCCTGACGCAAGGGAGCCTCAATGCCCAGCGTCGTCAAGAATCAATTCGATTGCTCATCCAGTGCGCGCTGGAGTGCTCCTCCTACACGCAGGTGGCGATGGCGATCCAGACCGGACGCTATGCCGGGTTTCTTCCTGAATTTGCCCAGGGCACCGCTTTCGGCGCTGGTTCAGCCAGTCTCCAGCACCAAACCAAAAAGGCCCTGAGGTATGAACGCACGCTAACGCTGGCCTATCGTGAAGCCACGATGAGATCAAGGCCGGTCGTGGAGCAGCTCATCCCCACTCTGAAAGCGCAGCTTGGCAGGCTGCTCTGAGGTGCGCGGTTTGGCCTTGGTGATCAGATCATCCGCAGTCAGAGCAACGAATTCCGATTCATCGGCGGTCGCTCCAGAGTTCAGCGCCTGACGCAGCCACGCCCGCTTGCGCGCCTCCTCCTGCTAGTAGTCACGCCGCACCAGATCACGAATATACTCACTGGTGGAGCTGTAGAGTCCTGATTTGAGGACACGCTGCTGGATGAAGCCCTGAAGCTCCCCGGCAAATCGAACATTGACGCCTGCTGCCATGATGAGGGGACAGTGCCCGACGTCCTCAAGATTGTCAAACTTGTGGGACACCTCACTGCCCGCTCTTTTTCCGAGCCTCGACGTAAGTCGTCATGGCGTTCATGTTTTTGACGAATTCGCCGGCGTCGATCTCATCGCCTTTGAGCCAGCGGCCTTCGCGGTCGAGGGAGTCGGCGGCTTTTTGGGCCTTCGAGGCCGCACCTTTGGCACGGCTGGTCCATTCCTTCGGCGTTTGCGGTCCGGCCTGGTTTTGCTGGAGCTCTTCGCGGCCTTTGACGAGCTGCTTCTTGAAGGTGTCGAGGTTGCTTTGCTGACTGGCGGTGAAGGAGTAATGCGTGGGCATGTTGCTGTCGTCGTAGGTCAGCTCGTACTTCTCGGCGATGAAGTAGAGCGGCTTGTTCGTGTGCAGTTCGTAAAAGCGTGCGTGCTTGCCATCCGGCAGCTTCGAACGCTCGAACCACGCGAGCGCGGGTTGGATGGGAGCGAGGTATTTGTCATCGCCCGTGAGCACCCAGAGCTGATGTAGTACCTCCATCGCACCAATGCTCTCGTTGCCGGTGACGGACGGCGGTTCGAATTTGCGCGCCCAGACAGGATGCATATCGCGATCATACTGCTGCGCCCAAACCGGCTGCGGCTCCGGCATTTGCGCCAGCAGGAAGAACTCGCCGAGTTTCTTCAGTGCGGCGAGATAGCGCTCGTCCTTTTCGAGTTCATAGGCGCGAAACAGCACTTTGGCGACCTGCTGAAGGTTGTTGTCATTGAGCGTGTAGAAGCCGGTGTATTTCACGGCGGGATAGGTGCGTGACCATTCGGCGGGATAGCTGGCCTTGATGACGGGTGCGGTGGGATCGGCCGGGCCATTGAACTGCTGCGGCCATGCGCCAATGGGAGCCTGTGCGGCGAGCAGCGCATCAAAGGCGATCTTGGTGCAGCGCTTCAATTCAGCGTCGTCTTTACAGACCGGTTCGTGCGTCATTTCGAGCAGAAACAGCAGCGCGGACTCAGTTTTGTTGTCGTCGAGCGTGGTGTAAGCGTTGCGCTTGCCGGGTTCCTTGTCGCCCGCGTCGAGATCACTGCGCAGGTGGTATTTTTTTGCCTTCTCGGGATCGAAATCGAAGTCACTGCCCCAGCCGCCGGACGAGAGCTGGCATTTGAGCAGTGATTTGGCCGCGTCCTTCGCAGCGCTCAGGAAAACCTCATCGCCCGTGGCCTGCCACGCCTTCAGCATCACCAATCCCATCGTCGTCGTGCCATGCGGCTGGATGGACGTGATCGTGGCCGACTTGCCGTGCTCCACCTCGCCGATCTTGCCTTCTTTGTCATAAGACGAGGCGTAACCTCCCTCTCGGGCGAGATGTGTGTGAGCGTAGATGACCGCCTTTTTCATCGCCGCCGAGATGACGGCGGGATCAGGCAGATCGGCAGCAGAAAGCAGTGAAACGGAGAGAATGAGGGCGAGGAGCGGACGCATGGGATGCCTTGAACGCAACAATCAACTCCACTCCTTCAAGCGTTCGGGAAACGGGCAGTCGGCGCAGGCGGAGTCGTCTTCGAGGCAGAAGTCTTCGTAAATTTGCAGCAGGCCCTGATGATGGTGCAGTTTCTTGGTGAAGTCACTGCCGCGTGGATCGTCGCCAAACAGGCGCAGCACGGCGCGGCGGACCTTTTGATTGTCGAGCAGGGCGGGGAGTTCGAGATACTCGGCCCACAGGCGGGTGCGCTCGGGCACGAGCAGCGGATAGGCGACGTTCGCGAGCATTTCCTGCACGCGGGTCTCGCCAATCATAGCGATGGGCTTGGCGGTGACATCCGACAGCAGGGTGTAATGCGTGGTCCAGAAGTCGTGCGTGAGCGCGAGCAGTGACTCGCGCCATGCGGCCTGGCTCCAGCGCGTGGCATCGGCGAGCGGGGTGACGATTTTTGACCATGAGCGGAGCATGGCAGCGAGTGCGCCGAGTCGGCGCTGCGGGTGGTTGCCGGGGCGGATGGCGTTGAGTTTCCAACGCGGGAGCTGGCGGTCGTCGAGCCAGCGGGCGCAGGAATCACGCTGCTTCCACCACTCGCTCCAGAGCTGGCGCAGGTAGGAGCGCGTTTCAGACTCGGTGTCGTCGCTGCGCACGCTTTCGAGGAAACCTGAGACGCCGAAAAGCCACGCCTCGCGCTGGGCGGCATCGAGCTGCGTGATCTTCTTCAATGGCAGCCGCTGCGCGAGGATGGCGAAGGGCTGTTGGTTCTTGCGGTAGCCGAGCGTCTGCGCCAGCGCCTGATAAATCGCCTGCTCGCGGCCATGCGCGGCCACGCTGCGGTGCAGACGCTTCGATTTAAGCTCAAGCCGATGCTGTGCAGCGGATTCGATGATGGACTGCACGCGCACGGCCTCCATCTCGCGTAAGGGCGTGGCGCAGCGGCCCAAGCGTGCGGCAGCAAGATGGCGCTTGGGCTTGATGCCCTCCGGCAGCATGTCGGCGCGCAGAAGAACCTGCGGCACTTCACGATGCTCGCTGGTGCGTGTGAAGAAACGATCTTCGGGGGCGTGCATGAAGAGATGCAGCACGACATGATTGAAGTTTTCGTTCGCGCCATGCGTGTGCCGTTCCCAGTCACGCGCATCGGGATCAAGTTCGATGTCGCCACGCAGGGTTTGGCCGTCGATCGTGATCGCGCAGTCGTTGAAGTCGGGGCCTGCGCCGGAATTCCACACGCCGAAGTCGGCGATGCGCACGGCCTTGCCATCCGTGCTGGTGAACTCGCTGCCAAACGCGCCGGCGAACCAGAGGCTCTGAAAATCCATCTCCGTCATCGGCTCGTCGAAGCCGGGCAGCGTCTCCTGAACGCCGGAGAGAACGGTGTCGCGAAAGCGCGCGTAGCGTTCGGCGAGTGGGAGAGCGGTCATGCGGACTGAGGGAAGGAATTGCGCTGAGGTAGTCTTGGTCGTGGCCACCTTGGTTCACTCACTCCGCTTTGATGGGAATGAGAAGGTAAGAGTGCGCGTCCGTGGTGAGGTGGTGCTGGCTGAGTTCGGCAATATAGAGCAGGAGGTGTGGGAGAGGGATGTCACAGAGGTCGAGACTGATCCTGACATCGGCACCCCCGGGCTTGATGACGATGTTGATGCCCTGCTTGTCGGGAACAAGCACGCGGGATTTGACGCGGGCATACTCGACGGCCGCGAGGAGCGTGGCATCGCGGAACTGCACCCTGGGCACGATGATCTGATCCGCGCCGTCAATCACCGGCGGTGCGGCTGCTTCTGGTGGAGCGGGGACTGGATCAAAATTCGGCGCAAAGACCACGGCATGGGCTTCGACGCGCTGCTGCAATCCGGCGAGATCGGCGCAATGGCGTAGGGCTTCAAGGAGTGGCGTATCGGTGAGATTCAGAGTGATCTT
>JBDNIB010000122.1:0-4180 GCA_041688535.1 Prosthecobacter sp. | reverse complement strand
TCCAGGGCTGGGGCAAATGATTCAACTGCTGCGCGGCCAGGGTGCCGCGTGGGTGATCAACACCGGCCGCAGTCTCAGCCAGACGCTCGAAGGCATGGCGCAGCACGGCATCTACATGGAGCCGGATTTTATCATCGCGAAGGAGTGCGACATCTATAAACCGGGCTTTTTCTCCGCCTGGAAAGACTACGGCTCCTGGAATCGCCAGGCATTGCGTGCGCAGGAGCGTTTCATCAAAGATCACCAGCCGTCCCTTCAGGCCATCCGCCAGATGGTGGAGACGCAAACCAACGCCTCGTTCCTAACCGGCGATTCAAACGAGAACGGCATCGTGGCCGCGAACGACGCCGAGATGGATGGCATCTGCGCCTACATTGACTCGTATGCGCAGCAGTTCCCGGACATCGGCTACCATCGCAATGGCATCTACCTGCGCTTTTCGCACAGCGGTTACAGCAAAGGCACCGCGCTGAGCGAGCTGGCCCGCCTGCTCGGCCTGGATGCCGCCGCCTGCTTCGCCGCCGGGGACAATTTCAACGACCTCAGCATGCTCGACCCGCGCCACGCCCGCATGATCGCCTGCCCAGGCAATGCGCTCGATGCCGTGAAGCAGATCGTGCATTCCCGTGGCGGCTTCATTGCCACCCGTTTCGCCAGCGAAGGCATGATGGAGGCACTGACGCATTATTTTGGCGGAACCGCCGCTCCGGTGGCCTGATTTTCCGCCAGCGACTTTTCGCGGCAAGTTTTCCCTTGCCGAATGAGGCGAGGTGTGGAAACCTCCGCGCCCCTGTTCCGGGGACATCAACACATTTCAGGTTATGGCATACGCAATCATCAAAACAGGCGGCAAACAGTACAAAGTCTCCGTGGGCGACAAGCTCGACGTAGAAAAGCTCGAGTCCGCCGAAGGAGAAACCGCCACCTTTGACCAGGTGCTCGCCGCCGGCGAAGGCAACACCATCACCGTGGGTGCCCCTACCGTCGCAGGTGCTAGCGTCAGCGCCAAGGTGCTCAAGCAGCACCGCGCAGACAAGGCCACCACCTTCAAGTTCCGCAAGCGCAAGGGCTTCCACAAGACCCGTGGTCATCGCCAGCCGCTGACTCTGGTGCAGATCACCGCCATCAACGCCTAACCCCCCACCACTCTCCTCTTATGGCCCATAAAAAAGGACAAGGCTCCGTCAAGAACGGACGCGACAGCCAGAGCAAGCGTCTCGGCGTCAAGAAATTCGGCGGCGAAGCCGTCATCGCTGGCAACATCATCCTGCGCCAGCGCGGCACGAAGTGGATTCCCGGCCTCAACGTCGGCATCGGCCGTGACCACACCATCTTTGCCCTCGTGGCCGGCAATGTCCGTTTCGACAAGGATGGCCGCCGCGTGAACATCGTGGAAGCAGCGCTTCAGGCGTAAGACCGCAGCACAGCACATTTCGAAGGGCGTGGATCACCTCCACGCCCTTTTTCATGCCCAAATCATCTATTTCCTACTTTACACATCGAGAATCGGGTGAATGATCCGCGCCCCGCATGAATCCTGACCAAATCGCCGCCCTCAATGACCAAGCTCTTGGTAAATCGCCTGCTGAGATCATCCAGCTCGCGCTGGCCCAAGCCAACGGGCAGGCCATCGTCACCACCAATTTCCGCCCTTACGAGGCAGTCATCCTGCACCTCGCCACGCAGCAGCGCGCCGACATTCCGATCCTCTGGGTCGATCACGGCACGAATCTCCCCGAAACCTACGTCTTCGCTGAAAAAAGCCGCGCAAAGCTGAGCCTGAATTTGCAGCCCTACCTCCCGCTGATGACCGCCGCTCACTGGCTGGCCCTCAATGGCGGCCAAGTGCCGATGCCGGATGAAGTCGAGCGCGTCGAGTCCTTCAGCCGCATCATGAAGCTGGAACCCTTCGAACGCGGCATGCGCGAACTGGCTCCGCAAATCTGGATCACCGCCCTGCGCAAGGAGCAGAATCCCCAGCGCGCGGCGACGCTCCAGCCCTTCATGTGGGATGCTAAATTTGAATGCCTCAAGGTGAACCCCATCCTCAATTGGACCCCGGTCGAAATGGACGCCTACCTGCTCGCACACGATCTGCCGAACAAGCGCACCTACTACGATCCGGCCAAGGGCGATGAAAAGCACGAATGCGGCCTGCACGCCAAGCTCGTCACCGACCAAGCGTAAGCGCCCATGGACATTCCGCCCGATTTCGCGCTCTACGTCGCCGCCGGTTTCATCGCTCAATTGATCGATGGCGCGCTCGGCATGGCGTATGGCGTCAGCGCCACCTCATTGCTTTTGGCACTCGGCGTGCCACCGGCAGCAGCCAGCGCCACCGTGCATGCAGCGGAGTGCTTCACCACGGGCGCGTCGGGCCTCTCGCACCACGCCTTTGGCAATGTGGACCGCTACTTGTTCCGCCGACTGCTCATTCCGGCCGTGATCGGTGCCATCGTCGGTGCCTACGCGCTCTCCGCCATGGATGGCGAAATGCTCAAGCCCTATGTATCGGGCTATCTCATCATCATGGGCCTGATCATCATCATCAAAGCCTTCACCCGAGTGCCACCGCGCAACGTCACCACGCATCTCGCCCCGCTCGGCTTCTTCGGTGCGCTCGTGGATGCCATGGGCGGCGGCGGCTGGGGGCCGATCGTCGCCTCGAACCTCATCGTGCGTGGCAACGACGTGCGCATCACCGTCGGCAGCGTGAACGCCGTCGAGTTCTTCGTCACGCTGGCCGCCAGCATCACCTTCTTCCTCACCATCGGCCTCACGCATTGGAGCATGATCGTCGGCCTTGCCCTCGGCGGCGTGATTGCCGCTCCACTCGGTGCCTGGGCCGCCAAACACCTTCCGCACAAGCCCTTCATGATCCTCGTCGGCCTGCTCGTCACCGGTCTGAGCACCCGCAATCTCCTCAAATTCCTCGCCTTCATCTGACTTCTCACGTCTGACCTCACACCTCTGCCCCTTTGACCATGTCCGCGATCACGCACCTCCAATTCCTCGAAAGCGAAGCCATTTACATCCTGCGCGAAACTGCAGCGCAGTTCCAAAAACCCGCGCTCCTCTTCTCCGGTGGCAAAGACTCCATCGTCATGGCCTGGCTCGCCCGCAAAGCCTTCTACCCGTCCAAACTGCCCTTCCCGCTGCTCCATGTGGACACCGGCCACAACTTCCCCGAGGCCATGGAATACCGCGACTGGTTCGTGCAGGAAATCGGTGCGTCTTTGACGGTCGGACTCGTGCAGAAATCCATTGATGACGGCCGCGTGCAAGAGGAGAAAGGCCACAACGCCAGCCGCAACAAGCTGCAGACCGTCACGCTGCTCGACACCATCGAGGAGCATCAATACGACGCCTGCCTCGGTGGTGGTCGTCGCGATGAAGAAAAAGCCCGCGCCAAAGAGCGCTTCTTCAGCCACCGCGATGAATTCGGCCAGTGGGACCCGAAGAACCAGCGCCCCGAGCTTTGGAACATCTTCAACGGCCGTAAACACTTCGGTGAGCACTTCCGCGTCTTCCCGCTCAGCAACTGGACCGAGATGGACATCTGGCAGTACATCCGCCAGGAAAACATCCCGCTGCCAAGTGTCTATTTCAGCCACCAGCGCAAGATCATCGAGCGCCACGGCCAGCTTCTCGATGCCAGCACTGGCATCATTCCGCTGCTCGATGAGGAGAAACCGAAAGTGAAGGAAATGACCATCCGCTTCCGCACCGTCGGCGACATCACCTGCACCGGTGCCGTCGAATCCACCGCCAGCACGATTGATGAAATCGTCGCCGAAGTCGCCGCCGCCCGTCAAACCGAACGCGGCACCCGCGCCGACGACAAGCGCAGCGAAACCGCCATGGAAGACCGCAAAAAAGAGGGCTATTTCTGATTTCCCAAACTGTGTTATTCTCCACCCATGAACGCCGCCGTCCTCAGCCCTGTCGAGAGCCTCCTCGAAGCCGCCAAGCGTCTCACACATGACGAACAGGTCGATTTCCTCGATCGCTTCGCCGTGATGGTCAATGAAGATGACCAGGATGTGCCGCTCTCGCCCGAATGGATGGCTGAAATTGACCGCCGGGTGGTTGAGATCGAAGCGGGAACCTGCGCCATGCACGACTGGCAGGATGTCCTCCAAGAAACCCGAGAATCTCTCAAGCGCCCCGCATGAGAGTC
>JBDNIB010000121.1:0-2231 GCA_041688535.1 Prosthecobacter sp. | reverse complement strand
GCGCTCCTGCTCGCACGGCAAAACGCATCCCAAACGCCCGCCCTCCTCATCGTTCCCGCCTCCCTCGTCGGCAATTGGAAGGCCGAAGTCGCCCGCTTCGCGCCCGATCTGAAACTCTTCATCGCCCATCCCTCGCAAACCTCGCGCGAGCAGCTCGACCTCGCGGTCAAACATCCCACCGAAGCCTTGCACGGCTGCGACGCGATGCTCACCACCTACCAGTTCCTCCAGCGCACCGAGTCATGGCAGGCGCATCCTTGGAGTGTCGTCATCCTCGACGAAGCGCAGGCCATCAAGAACCCCGGCAGCGCCAGCACCAAGGCCGTGAAGCGCCTGCAAGCCACCACGCGTATCGCCTTGACCGGTACACCGGTCGAAAATCGCCCCGGCGATCTGTGGAGCCTCTTCGACTTCCTCAATCCCGGCCTGCTCGGCGGTTCCGCTGCTTTTTCGGATGCGATTAAGCGCTGTGCGAAAAGCAGCGAAGGTTTCGCGCCTCTTCGCCGTCTCGTGAAGCCCTACATGCTGCGCCGGATGAAGACGGACAAGAGCATCATCAACGACTTGCCTGATAAGATCGAAACGAAGGCATGGTGCGGCCTCACCAAGCGCCAAGCCACGATTTATGCGAAGCTCGTCGATCAACTCGCGAAGATGCTCGCCGACAAAGACATGGAACCGATCAAGCGCCAAGGCCTCGTGCTCGGCTTCCTGATGAAGTTCAAACAGATCTGCAATCATCCAAGCCATTGGAATGGCGACGGCGCTTGGAACCCCGAAGACAGCGGCAAATTCACCCGCCTCGCCGAAATTTGCAGCGAGCTCGCCGAGCGCCGCGAACGCGCGCTCATCTTCACGCCGTTCGCCGAGACCTGCGATCCGCTCGCCCGCTTCCTTGCCACCGTTTTTGGCCGCGAAGGACTCATCCTGCACGGTGGCACCGCCGTGAAAAAGCGCCCGCAGCTCGTCGAATCCTTCCAGCAGCCCGGCGGCCCGCCCTTCATGGTCATCAGCGTCAAAGCCGGCGGCACCGGCCTCAATTTGACCGCCGCCAGCCACGTCATCCACTTCGACCGCTGGTGGAACCCTGCCGTCGAAAACCAGGCCACCGACCGCGCCTTCCGCATCGGCCAGAAGCAGAACGTCATGGTTCATAAATTCATCTGCCAGGGCACCATCGAAGAACGCATCGACGCCCTCATCGAAGAGAAAATGTCGCTCGCCCAAGACCTCATCGGCGAAGGCAGCGCCGAAAAACTCCTCACCGACATGGGCGCGGACGAACTGCTGAGCTTCGTGAAGCTGGATGTGAATGCGGTAACGGAGTGATCAGGAGCGCGGACCGCCGAGTCCGCAGCAGGTTCTCAGACCGGAGATAGCGCAGATACGGTCAAAGCGTGATAAACAGAAAACCGCTTGGGGTCGCTCAATCCGCAGTTGCTTTGCAGAGTGCTGCGGACTCGGCGATCCGCGCTCCGAGTTTCACTTCCCTTTCACCCCCAGTCTCGCGAGATTCGTGGGCTGAAAGTTCTCGCTGCTGGCATCCAATTCGTGAGTACCCTGGTTCATCTGGCTCAAAGACAAAAAGTGTGACCGTCCCTCGGAAGTCACCAGATACAGCGTCCACATGCTGGGCGAAATCAGCATCAGCTTGGGGCTGGTCACGGTGTAAGTCTCCCCGTTGGCCGTCGCGATCTCAAAAGGACAGAATGATGCTCACGAGATAAAGCTGGGGGCACGCTCACTTCAACTCCATCACCAAACGAAACCCATAGTCGTAGATGCGAAGTGTAGGGGGGACATGTTCGCGATAGGAGGAACTCAGGCGGGTGGAAAGATCGCTGCGGAACGAAGCACCGCGCATCACCCGATCTTTTTGTGCTGCATTCCACCAATCAGCTACCCACTCACAAACATTGCCGCCCATGTCGTAAAGGCCCAGTTTGTTCGGCTTGAAGCTCATCACCGGGGCCGTGGTCGGAAAGCCGTCGTTGTATCCTTCGATGTACTTCTGCGAGGGAAACTTCTCTTTCCAGGCCATGTCGGTATAATTACCGGCTTTGTCCCTGGTTTTCGGCGGGTAATCACCGCCCCATGGAAACCCAGCTGTTTGTTTGCCACTCAGGAACTCAGGAGTGATGCCTTCCGGGCGTTTCTCGTCCCTTCCAATGCCCACTGCCCAACTCCATTCTTCGTCCGTCGGCAGCCGGTAGGATCTGCCTTCTTTCTTG
>JBDNIB010000989.1:0-3925 GCA_041688535.1 Prosthecobacter sp. | reverse complement strand
GCTCGTACGAAGCGCACGGTTTTCATCAACTGCATGACCTGGCTCTTCGATCTGGAGAAGCAGCGCATGACGGAAGGGCTGATCGCCATGTTTCTCTATCAGAACGAAGAAGTCCGGCAGAAGAACATGCCCGTCCTGCAAACCCTGAACCCCAAGGCCAATGCCCGCTTCCTGACCTTCACTCCTTACTTCGACACGTCCGCCTTTCCGTTCATCGAAGAACGTGCGGCGGATCACTTTGGTTGCGGCCGCATCTCCCGGCAGGATGCGGACAAGTATGCGGCCAACACGCTGCACATCTACGAGTACTTCGTGGCTCCAGTGATGAAACGCGGTTTGTTTCTGGGGTTCGACGCGCGCAGCGAAGCCAAGATTGGTCGCCCTTATCCCTGGATCACCACTGCTTGCGACAGCAGCATCATTAGCCAGCAGGATTTTTACAAGCACTGCCAGATCATTCTCCAACCGAGTGACACGACCGAGAACTGGCCGCGAGTCGGTTTCGAAGCGATGGCGAGTGGCAGTGTTCTCATTGTGGATGACCGTGGCGGCTGGCGGCAGATGATCGAGCACGGCAAGACCGGCTTTCTCTGCCAGCACGAACGCGACTTCATCTACTACGCCAGCAAAATGGCCTATGAGCCTGAGTTGAGAAAAGAAATCGCCCACAACGGCCGCCAGCGCGGCTTGGAGCTGGGAGGATTTGAAAAGGCGAAGGAGAGCTTGGAGGTCGTATTAACGACCATTGAAATGACTGTATAAACAGGCAGCATGGATTCAATACTTCCCAAGGTTTCATGTTTGTGTCCGACATTTGCCAGAGTGCATTTATTGGAGGAGGCAATTTATAGTTTTCTTCTACAAGACTACCATGGATCCAAAGAACTCATAATTCTCAATGATTTTACTGCTCAAGAGCTTCACTATGAGGCCGACGACGTACATGTTTTCAATGCGGCTGCACGCCTGCCAACACTAGGAGACAAGAGAAATGCGACAGCTCGTCTGGCAACTGGCGAACTGCTGCTGACATGGGGGGATGACGACATACACCTGCCACATCGCATAAGTCGCATGGTGCGAGCCATGCAGAGCTTTCAGTCTCCTATAGTACGAGAGGGATGTTACTATTGTATTTACGCGGGCAAGATTACACTGGAGCGCGGCTCCACTACGGGTGCAAACATTGTCGAAAAAGATTCCTTTTGGGAATGTGGTGCCATCCCGTCCGTGAACTGCGGCGAAGACCGGGACTTCAACGAGAGAATCAAAGCATTTTTTGGTATGAAGCAAATACCTGTGGCAAGTGAATCTCCTGCTTTTGTTTATCGTTTCAGCGGCACGCAAAGAACACATATCTCCTCACTTGGTGATGATTTGCTTGGCAAAAAAAGCGGCTACGAAATCATGCTTGAGCATGCCAACAAGCTCGTCAGCGAAGGGAAAGAGCCATCTGGAGCTGTAATTTTGAAACCGACATGGCGGGCTGATTACATAAAACTGACAGCCCCTGCGGGGACAGGGTATGAGTTGACGGCGGAACCATGAAATCCGAAGGCATGCGTGTTCGTTCTTGCCAAAATCCCGCTGGGCTGGTACTTGGCTGCCACCATGCGCTCCATCCTCTTCGCCCTTGTTGTGGCCGCGTCAGCCAGTCTGAACGCCGCCGACACCCTGAAAGTCCTCATCGTGGACGGTCAAAACAACCACAAGTGGGACATCACCACGCCCGTTTTGCGCAACGCGCTGGAGAGCAGCGGTGCCTTCACCGTGGAGGTGAGCACGACGCCGCCGAAGGGAGCGCCGAAAGAAGCCTGGGACGGCTGGAAGCCAGTGTTCAGTGATTACCAGGCGGTGGTGAGCAACTACAATGACGAACCCTGGCCGGAGGCCGTGCGTGCGGCGTTCACGAAGTATGTCGCTGACGGCGGCGGGTTTGTGTCGATTCACGCGGCGAACAATTCGTTCCCCGAGTGGAAGGAATACAACGAGATGATCGGCGTGGGCGGCTGGGGCGGCCGCAATGAGAAGTCCGGCCCGTGGCTGTATGTGAAGGACGGTAAGCTCTTTCGCGACGTGAGCGCGGGCAATGGCGGCGCGCATGGTGCGCAGCATGAATTTGTGGTGGAGATCCAGAATCCCGATCATCCAATCACGCGCGGTCTGCCAAAGCGCTGGCTGCACGCGAAGGATGAGCTGTACAGCAAGCTGCGCGGCCCGGCGGAAAATGTGGATGTGCTGAGCTTTGCCACCTCCGATCTGACCGGCGTGAACGAGCCAAACAACTTGGTGTTGAGCTACCACAAGGGACGCGTGTTTCACACCACGCTCGGCCATGCGGATTACTCGATGCTTGACCGCGGCTTCTACACGATCTTCCAACGTGGCACGGAATGGGTCGCCACGGGCGCTGTGGAGCGCACGGCGGCAGTGCCGACTGATTTCCCAACGGAAAACGCGGTCAGCGTGGTGAAGCTGGAAGGGCATCCGAAACAGGAGCCGCCAGCGCCGAAGAAGAAGTAGCCAAGTTCATCGTTCGTAGTTCGGGCTTCAGCCCGTCCGGTTCTTCGTTGTGTAGTACCGGCTTCAGCCGGTTCTGAATCAGACCGCCTAAAGGCGGAACTACAGAACACGGGACAGTACTCAGCGCTAGGATCTCGCGGCGGTGATGTCGCGCTGAATCTGCGCCTGGAGTTCCTCCAGGCCGCTGAATTTCATTTCTGGACGCAGAAAGCGGGTGAAGCGCACCTCCAGGTCCTGGCCATAGAGGTCGCCGCTCCAGTCAAGCAGGTGGACTTCCAGGGTGGGATCGGCGTTGTCGGCGACGGTGGGCCGACGTCCGAGATTGGCGACGGCGGGCAGCCATTGTTCGCCAATCCGCGCCTCCACGGCATACACACCGAGCGGTGGCAGTTGCTCGTTCTCTACTTCGACATTCGCCGTGGGAAAACCGAGCTGGCGCCCCAGTTGTCGGCCCTGGACGACCGTGCCGAGCACGGAGTACCCGCGTCCTAGCAGCCGTGCCGCCTTGGTAAAATCGCCGGTAGCGATGGCCTCGCGTATCAGCGTGCTGCTGACGATAGTGCCGTCGATTTTTAACGGCGGCACGCCATAGACGGCAAAATCGTGCTGCTGGCCCATTTCCATGAGCAGATGGATGTCACCGGAGCGCTGGTGGCCGAAACCCCAGGTGTAACCCACCGAAATGCAGCCCAGCGGGCGCGCGGCTTGGACCAATTGCGCGAGGAAGTCACGGGCGGGTGTTTGGGCCGTCTCCGTGGTGAAAGGGCAAGCCAGTAGGGTATGAATGCCAAGCTGGGAGAGCACCAACTGCTGATGCCGCAGGCCGCAGAGCAGTTTGGGTGCGGAGCCGGGCCGCAGTACATGCGCGGGATGCGGGTCAAAGGTGACGACGACCGCCGTGCCGAGGTGCTGCGTCGCGTGCTCCTGCGCGGCCCGGATCACCTCCTGATGCCCGAGGTGGATGCCATCAAACACACCCACAGCGAGGGCCAGGGGACCGGGAACGGTGGCGAGGGAGCCGATGGAGCGAAGAATCTGCATGCGGAAGGTCTCTCAGCCATACCAGCGGCGCGGTGCTTCGCAAGACGAAGGGCGGCCATCCTACTGCGGCTTACTTCGCGCTGCTCAGCATGCTCCAGAAGCTGTTCAGCACGCTCTTGTTTTCGGCCTTCATGGAGCTCATCACGTCGGTGTGGGAAGTGCCGACCAGTTGGGTCATCACTTCGCCATAAGCGGGCATCGAGTTCCAGCCCAGGGTGATTACTTCGTTCGAGGCGGTGTGGGACGTGGTGTTTGTTTTCATATGATTCGTAGGTTTGAGAATTTTAAGGGCGATTTGCGGTTTGAGAGGCGGTTTTGAGTGAGGCTTTATTTTCGAGTGTGATAATCGAGTCACAAAAAT
>JBDNIB010000988.1:0-1623 GCA_041688535.1 Prosthecobacter sp. | reverse complement strand
TTCGACACCAAAGGCCACATCTGGGCCAGCCCCGTCGTGGCTGATGGAAAAATCTGGATCGGCAATGAAGAAGGCGAACTCTTCATCCTCGCCGAAGGCAAGGAACTCAAGGAAATCAAGACGATCGAGTTTCCTTCCCCGCTGCTCAGCAGCGTCGTCGCCGCCAATGGCACGCTCTATGTGACCACCCACACGCACCTCTACTGCTTCAAAGAAGGTGCTAAACCCGTGGCGGCGGAATAATCCGCCGTTCAGTCAAAGCATCCGATCAATCCAAGGGAGGGCTGGGAAACCAGCCCGCTCTTTTGCGGTAAAACCGAAGCATCAGGACGTTCTGTTTGCCGCAGAGAGGCAAAGTGGCGGAGGCCGCAGAGACATGAAACAGATCCCTGATCAAAACTCTGCCACCTTTGCTCCTCTGCCCCTTTGCGGTAAATCCGAACCCACCCGCGGCGCAACGTCAGCGCCAAGACATCAGTTCTTCACCTCTTCACCCGGAGTTGCCGAAGGCACCGACTGCGCGTAGGCATCGAAGCCGATGACCGTGGGGGATTTGGGTGGGATCAGTGGCACGACGGGCTGATCACTAAGCCCGCCCTCTTCTGGCAGGACATGGATCTCATCCAGTTCGGAACGTGTGTTCCAGCCCTGCGGCTTGCCTGACGTGACCAGTTGGAAAACCTCCGCCCAGAGCGGCAGCGTGGTGACTGCGGCGGTGATCTCTGCGGCGATGGGCGCATCCGTGTCATGCCCGATCCAGACGAGGCAGGTCAGTCGCCGGTCGGAGCCGATGAACCAAGCATCGGTGCCGCGATAACTCACGCCGCCATAGCCGGCGATGCCTTTGTTCGCCAAACCATACTTTTGCAACGGCACGCGATACTGCGGGCGCGTCATGCCGGTGATCATAGCGGCACGCACCTTGCGCGCGGCTGCCGGATCAATCACCGCCGTCGAAGGGAGGGTGTAACTGGCCAGGATGCGGGGCTTTGTGCAAAGGGAGCCTTGATTGGCGATGACGGTGTATGCCCGTGCCAGCTCCACCGGCGAAACCGCGCTTTGCCCCAGCGTGAAGGATGCCTCCGTTCGTATGGGTGACTCGATCAGTTTCCCTTGGATCACATCATGGATCTTGCCCAGCCCCAGATCGACCGCGAAGCGCACCGTCGCCGCCGTGCGGCCCTCCAGCAGCGCGTCCAGTGGGGTGATCGTTCCTGCATAGTTCACCGCAGCGCCATCTGTCCCCCATTCTCCCAGAGTGCCGGTCAGGCCGCCCACCATCGCATAGCGGTTGTCCAGCGGGCCATCCAGCAGCGGCTTGTCCACCACGTCAGGGAAGAGACTGAACGCGGTCGCGTACACCAGCGGGAACATCGCGGTGCCTGCGGGCCGGTGACCGTCCAGGGCGCGGTTAAAAGGACTCGCGACAAAGTCACGCCCTCCCTGCATGGCCAGGATCGCCCCGCTGCGGTTATCAATGACCAGTACCGCGCCCTGCAGCTCCTTTTTGCCATCTTTGTCCAAAGCTGCCAGATGCACGCGCACCATTTCATCCAACTGCCGTTGCCAGTCCAGTCGCAGACTAGAGCGGATGCTGGCAGGTTTGCCCGGCTGCATGCCCAG
>JBDNIB010000987.1:0-2618 GCA_041688535.1 Prosthecobacter sp. | reverse complement strand
CGATGGCCGTCAGGATTTTCGCTTGGAGGGAGGGTGAAAGGCTGGGCAGTTCATCAAGGAACAGGGTGCCTCCCTCCGCCGCTTCCATCAGTCCAATCCGGGTGGACGACGCATCGGTAAAAGCACCGCGTTCATGGCCAAACAATTCGGATTCAGCCAAGGCCTCGGGCAGAGCGGAGCAGTTGACTTCCAGCAACGGCCCGGCGGCCCGCGGTCCATGGTGATGTAGCCAGCGAGCAATGGCGGTCTTGCCGGTCCCCGTTTCGCCCTCGATCAGGACGGGCGGCAGATTTCCTTCCCGGCGCCGGTCAGCTTCCACGATTTTATGCAGGAGCGTTTCGACGGCCTTCAGGCTGGGACCAAAATACAAATCCGCTTCCTTGGGTCGCCCGGAGCTGGCACTGTCGCGGAATTGTTCGGCCCGTTGTTTTTGCTGGATCTTTCTGGCCCGTTCGATCCGGACCGGCAGCTCTTCCAGGTCAAAAGGTTTGACGAGGTAGTCCACCGCGCCGAGACGCATCGCTTCGACTGCCCCAGCCACCCCGCCGCCGGCGGTCATGACCAAAGTTACCATCGTGGCGGGGATTTTGTTTCCGATGAGCAGGTCGGTTCCCCGGCCATCGGGCAAATTCACATCAAGCAACGCGACATCGAGATCGAGTCCGGCCAAGGCGTTCTCCGCTTCCTGACGACAGGTCACGGCGGTCACTTCCGCGCCCAAGTCTTCAAGGCAGGCGGTGAAGCGTTTGCGTAACAGAACCTCATCCTCGACCACAAGAATGCGGAGACCCGCTAGTTTTTGTTTGGGCATGACGATTGACTACGCCGTATCCATTGGAGGTTCGCGGATACTGGTAAATCAAAATCGCCGCGGGCGTCTTCAAAGGGTGCCGCAACGGTGAATATTCCGGGGTGGCTGGACCGTGCTCATTGGAGTTTGGGTGAAGCGTCGCTTGACGTCGTTGAACCTGATCGGCGTGACGGTGGAGCTTCGCTTGGCGCGGCCAGCCTTACCGTGCGTATCAAGAAAAAAGGGCAAGAACCCTTGGGGTTGTTACCGGGCACCCTTTATGGAAATGGTAAAGCAAAGTTGATTGGGGGGCTTTCGGGTTGCTCTTGCGCGCTTCGATCCGACATTGGCCAGTCTTATGAACCCCTTGTCTCGCCCCCTGCGGCGCCTCGCTTACCTTTGCGCTGCTTTTACCATGACGCCACTTTTGGCAACCCCACCGGATGGACAGGCCGTGTTGCGTTCGCTCATCGTGGCTAACGATGCCTTGGTCCAAGACGCATTGGCCAACTCGATCGCAGATCGTGGCGCGCGCGGCCTTGGTGAGCAGATCATGATCGTCGCGGCGGCCTACACTAACGAGCACTCGAACTATCACCACGACGCACAACTCCCCGGCTTCATGGATGCATGCATTACGACTCTGTTCTCCATGCAGCGGGAAGATGGGCTTTTCGATATGGGCAACCTCGATTCTCCGCCAGACTCGGCGTTTGTGCTGAAGACATTGGCCCGCGGACAATTTTTCCTTTTGCGTCATGGTGATGCTGGCACTGAGCCCGTTCGGAACAGACTCAAGGAGTTGATTCTGAAAACTGCCGAAGGCGTGCGGCAAGGTGGGGTGCATACAGCCAATCATCGCTGGGCCATTTGCTCCGCCCTCGCGCAAGTAAATCAACTGTATCCCGATGATGCCTCCATCGAGCGGATCGATGAATGGTTGGCGGAAGGGCTCGATAACAATGCCGAAGGCGAGTGGAGTGAACGTAGTCCGAACTACAACGCGCACGTCAACAACCCGAGCATCTTGGAACTCAGTGTGCTCTTGCCGCGACCGGAACTGCTGGCGGCGGTTCGGCGTAATCTCGAAATGAGCCTCTACTATGTCGAGACCAACGGAGAATTAGAAACCGTGGCCTCGCGCCGCCAAGATCAAGAGATGGGCGCCCACAAATACATTTGGGAATACTATGTGCCCTATCGCTACCTTGCCGTGCTTGATCAGAACCCGCGGTTTGCGGCAGTGACTCGTCGAATTGAGCAGGATTTTCTCCACGAACTCGGGGAGGACGCTGTTAACATGAGTTCAGCTTTGGTCTCCATGCTGCAATTTCCGGAGATGCTTGCCGCCATGCCCGCTGACGCGGTGTTGCCAGAAAACTATACGAAGCACTTTGAGCTATCGGGCGTGGCTCGCCTTCGCCGCGACCAGGTGAGTGCCACGGTCTTCGGCGGCAACGACTGGCATTTAGGCTTCGGGGCGGGTTCCGCCCTGTCCACCAATCCCGCATTCTTTAAGATGCGCAAGGGAGCCGTGGTATTGGAATCACTGCGCCTCACGCCCCTATTCTTCAACACCGGTTTCTTTTACCCACAAGGCTTGAGGGTCACTGGCGAAAACCAATACGAGCTCTCCCAAGTTGTCTCGGTGCCCTATCACCAACCGCTGCCTGCTGAGCATCGCCGAGCCGACGGCGACTATCCGTTGACGCCCGATGGCCGCATTTTCTTTAAACTGGATTTCCCTTCTCGCCAACAAGACTTAAAAACGATCACGACGAAGGTCGTGGTCCGTGAAAAGAACGGGAAGTTTGCGCTCGATTTTGAT